>NZ_JANEWI010000057.1:0-17484 GCF_028069775.1 Citrobacter sp. Igbk 17
AAATATTCGTAAAGTAAAAATTACACATTATTCTACAATCAAGTTATCTTTCATTTGAAATATCGTTCCACTTTTTTTGGGTTTATTAACAGTTTCATTACTATTGTGATTTTTTTTTGCCGTTGACATGTTTTTACACTGACTGCATATTTCATCGCCATAAGCGTGTTATTGCGTTCAGGAGTTAAAAATGCCTTCTCGAGATTATCCCGATATCCGAAAAGCCAGAGGGACCCGATCTAAAGATATGGTCCTTTTAAGTGCCCGTGTTGATACTTCTCTTTGGGAATATGTTCGAACACTGGCATTTGAAACGCGTAAAAGTAAACAAGACATTATTGCGGAAGCGTTAATGTTACATCGCTCTATTAATGAGAGCGAAAGCGAAAGTTCAAAGTAGTATCTCTCTGTTCGGGTTTTATTTAAAACCCAAAATGAAATATGTCTTGCCACTTCATTATTGCCTTTATCGGTATGTTTTTTGGTGTGTTATTGGTGTTTCCCCTTAATCCATAGGGGACTTTTTTATGCAGGCATTTTGTCTTCATAACAAAGTTGATAGCAAAATTCACAATTAAAAGTGAGTAACAACATGAAAAAGTCAGTAGTGGCATTAGCTGTAATGGCATTAGGGGTAACCTCCGTTCATGCAGCGGAAATTTATAATAAAGATGGCAACAAATTGGATCTGTACGGCAAAGTAAAAGCGGTACATTCCTGGACTGACGGTAAAGATGCTGATGGTACTTACGCGCGTCTGGGTTTTCGCGGTGAGACTCAAATTAACGATCAACTGACCGGTTACGGCCAGTTTGAAAGTCAGTTTGATGCTTCTAAGGCAGAAGGGTCACAGAATGGCGTTAATACACGTCTGGCGTTTGCTGGTCTGGATTACGGCCATGACGTTAGCTTTGACTACGGTCGTAACTACGGTATCGCTTACGATGTGGGAGCTTACACTGACACTCTTTCAGAGTTCGGTGGCGACTCCTTTGAGGATACTGACCGTTTCCTTACTACACGCACTTCTGGCGTTGCAACACTCCGCACCAAAAATCTGTTTGGTGCCGTTGATGGTCTGAACGTTGGCGCGCAGTATCAGGGCCAGGATGACTCTAACGCTAACCCGGCAAAACAGCACGGTAATGGCTACGGCTTCTCGCTGGGTTATGACAATATTGCGGATTCCGGCGTTTCTGCCATTGCGACCTATACCACTAACTCCGTGACTGCTGAGCAGAAACGTAGCGGCTGGGAAGGTGACAACGCTGAGTTCTGGGGCGCTGGCCTGAAATATGACGCGAATGCCATCTACGTTGCAACTATGTACGGCGAGTCCCACAACCTGATTCAGGCTGTTGATAAAGCACAACATTTTGAAGCGATGGCTGCCTATGTGTTTGATTTTGGCCTGCGTCCGAACGTGGCATACGTTCATGCGCGTGACAATAACAACACTGACCTGACCGAATACGTTGCGCTGGGTACTGATTACTACTTCAACAAAAACATGGTGGCCGATGTAGGTTATAAAATTAACCTGCTTGATGGCAAAAACGACGATAACCAGGTTGTTGCTGGCCTGACTTACCAGTTCTAAGTTTTTGTGATGATTGCAAAAGGCGTCTTTAGTAAGACGCCTTTTTTACATGCATTTGAGGCTCACAGCGGTTGGTTTTGCTCCGACTGCAGATCGCTAAATAGCCATTTCCAGATATCCACTTTTGCCCATGCAACGGCACAGAGAATGAGGTAAAAAAGAGGATTATGCGTAATGGAGATACGCATGACTTCCATCAGGTCTACATGCAAGTTTCCGGCTATTGCCATGTTGATAACAAAAATAGACGCAATAGCACTGACCAGTAAAATAATAATGGCCTGTATTTTGGCTACCGCCGGAAACTTTCCGGAAGCCCACTGCCACAAGAAAACGGTTGTTAGCAGAAAGATAATAAACAATCCTGTCGCACCAAATAGACCAAAGTTTTTATAATCGCCTACCGTGCTAATTAAACCAGCCAGAATAATCAACCCAAGTATGAGTTTTTTCAACCTCGACATGTACTCTTCCCAGAAGTGTTGTTGCAATTTAATTAATATGTCCATTTTTACGCATGTGCTATCAGCAAAGGTATATACGTAAAAGTGAATTATAAAGTTTTTAGAGAGGTGTTTGACTGTTATTTGCAGGTTATTAAATGCTGACATTTAATTGCAGAGTAATCTGATGAGGATATATTTATGGCGTTAGCCGAGTGATGCTCTTTACAGACTATAAGCTGTTGTTTATACCCTGGATAATTCGAGTATATATCAGCGTTTCGTGCTAATCAGGCGTGATCAGGAGGCGGGAAACGCGGCTATACAGCACCAGTCTCCGTTTTCCTGACGGTAGATAGATTCGGTATGCCCTGGGATCACCCATTCTTCCTCCCTGCCAGCAACACAGTCGATGTAGATACAGAGTCCGCAGCCACCGCGTAGCTCGCGGGGAATATCCGCCACCCGAAAGCGGACCCCTGCGGCCTGTAGCGTCTTGCGCATTTTGATGACACCAACGGTGGAATGAAACAAGAACAGCGTTTCCTTCATTGACGTTTCCCCTGACGCTGGCCTATCAACGCAGCCCCGATGGCACCGGCAAACTGTGCGTCGGGATGGGTGTGTACGGGAATGCCGACATGACCTTCGAGCATACGGGCAAAGGCGTGACAGTGGCTGACTCCGCCGGTAAATAGCAGCGGTGCCTGGGCTGAAAGCCGCCCGATGAAGTTTGCGCTGCGTCTGGCCATCGCGTTGATCACGCCAGCCAGAATCGCCTCCGGCGCGATGCCCGCAGAGCGCAGGCTAATGACTTCTGACTCGGCAAATACTGTACACATGCTGGTAATAGCATGCGGTTCGACGCCAGCGGTAATCGTATCCAACTGCTCTACGCTGGCGCCGAGGGTGCGTGAGATGACGTCCAGAAATCGCCCGGTTCCGGCAGCGCACTTGTCATTCATCAAGAAATCGCTGAGATTACCATCGTCATCCAACTGGATAACTTTACTGTCCTGACCACCGATATCAATGACTGTGCGGGTGCCGGGAGCCAGCAATCGCGCCCCCAGTCCGTGGCAGGAAATTTCAGTGACCTGTTTGTCGGCATAATCGACGAGTTGCCGTCCGTACCCGGTGAGGGTCAAAAATGGCCTGTTCTCCAGCCCAGCCTGCAACGTTTCCCATGCCTGCGCGATCGCGTCTGCGGGGCGAAAAGGCGTTGTGCAAAGGAAGCGACGCCTGATGACGTTACCTTCCAGCAAAATGCCTTTCGTTGCCGTGGAACCGGAATCAATCCCTATTGAGTATGTCATCCGCCTTCCTCACAACATTTCAATGAATGCGGCGACGCGGGTACTGAGCTGGCCGATATCTGCGCTGGAGTAGTCGGTTTCAATCGCGATATAGGGAATGTTGTGCTGTTGGCGTACGTGACGCTTAATCGCGAGCGATTCAACGGCGTAGGTGTGGCAAGCCTGCAAAATGACATCGACGACGCCGTCAGCCTGGTACTCGTCAACCATTTGACTGAGCATCTTCAGACGTTGATCGTTTGGAGAAATACAGGAGCAGCCGATGGCGAGGTATTTATCAGTCAGCGCGTCGTAGACATCGCCGGTTTCCGCCACGCATTGTTCGGTGGCCTTTGCGCCGGTGCAGTTTTCATAACCCACGACCCAACCGCCGTTTTCTTCAATGGCACGAACGACTTTCTCTGCTGCGCCGCCAATGGGGCAGCCGGTTATCAGGATGCGCGGACGTGACGCCAGACGTTTTCCGGCCTGCCATTCCAGACGTACGCGCTCGGCCATGCTATTGAGCTCGTCGATCAACGCGTCTTTATCAAAACGGAAAGTGGCGCCGTAGACGACTTTCAGAATGTCACTGCCGCTAAGTGCGGGTGGGTTAAGTTGACCAACGCGGTAGAAATTCGCCAGCGCCCGACGTTCCTGGTTTTTGAGAATAACGGCTTCACGCAGCGCGTCTTCGGTAATGGCTGTGCCAAAACGGGCTTCGACGGCCTGTTGCAGACGCAGGATCTCGGCTTTCCAGAGTGCACGGGACGCCGCATCGCTGGCGCTGTTGGGCAGTTGCATTACATGTACCGCTTTAAATTCAGCCATGTACTCGTACATTTTCTTTTTACCATCGCAGGTGGTTTCGCCCACCACCAGGTCAGAGAAATAGAAGTAGGGGCATTTGTCGGTTTTGCCAAACCCGTAGCTGCTTTTAATTAGCGGACACAGGTTCCGCGGCAGATCTTTTTCGGCCTCTTCAATGGTTTCATCAGAGGTCGAGCATAGGGAAACGACGACCGCGCCCGCCGCCATCGCAATCTCCTGCGGCATAAAAGTGCAATAGGTCCCAACGAGCGGAATACCTTGCTCTTTAAGATCCATTACGGTGAGAAAACCTTTCTGACGGGCGTCGGAGAATTGAGTGAAAATGGCGGGTAAATCGGTGATGAGCGACATGATTTTCCTTCCCCGTAACACGGGAGACAGTAAAAAGACGCCGCATTATAACCCTGTAATATGTCAGGTTTTATTGATGTGCAACAATTGCGCGTTTACAGATTACGACTGTAGACCCGTGAGACTTCCCCCCACGGATGATAGCCCGGTCCGTCAAAGTAAAATCCTGCTTTCTCGTATAAACCTTCCAGGTCGGTACACAAATGGAGCTGCATAAACCCCAGCTGTCTGGCCTGCTGCGCAATATGTTCAATCAGGCGAAATGCCAGACCGTGACCACGAAAGCGAGGATCGATATAGAGCGCACATAGCCACGGCCACAGTTCGCCGCGACTGATAAAATCATTGGTGATCAATCCGGCGCAGCCAACAATGCTGTCGCCATCCTGCAACCAATACCACTGCGGTAGTGGGTTCTTTGCGCCAATGCAACGATGCAGCGCATCCTCGTAAACCTTCATTGAGTCTTCTGAGGCCCATTGTTGTTGAAAGTAAGCGGTGACCTCGTGCCGCTTTTCCGGCGTCTCGCGCAGGGAAAAAATGCGGATGTTTATCGTCATTGAATTTTATTCCTTAAAAGTTCGCCACCGTTAGCAGGGAAGGAATTTGTGACAACAGGTATAACACCAGTCCGATAGAGCCGCCAACCAGCGTGCCGTTGACGCGAATGAACTGCAAATCTTTGCCAATGTTCAGCTCAATTTGCTGTGACATATCGTGGGCATCCCAGCTTTTCACCGTGTCGCTAATATGGCGCGTCAGGAAGCTGGCGAACTCTGGTGCGACCTTGCGTGCGGCTTGCTCCAGATGTTCATTCAGTGACGTGCGCAGGGCGCCGTCGGCAACCAGCGTTTCGCCAAACCACTGTCCGGCGCTGGCGATGCGCTGCTTCACGCGGGAATCATCGGCGTTAATGTCGGTTTTCACCCACTGGCGTAGATCCGACCACAGTTCGCCGAGATAGCGGTTAAAGGCTTCGTCTTCTTTCAGATAGCTTTTGAGGCTCTCTGCCCGCACGGCCATTTCCGGATCGTGTTTGAGCTTCTCGATAAGCCTTAATGTGGCGCGATCGAAGGCGTGGCGGATCTGATGTGCCCGATCGTGGCTGATATCATCCAGCAGAGAGTTGACGGCATCAGTGACCAGCTCGGCGCTGTGTTCACCTAACCATTCGGTCGGCAGGATCTTCGCCTTGAGCGGGTGTTCGGTCTCCAGCCAGCGTACGATCTGCTGGGCGATGAACGCCCGCGAACTGTCGCGCTGAAGCAGGGCGATCAGTTGAGCGATCAACGTGTCGAGCAACGCCTGATGGCGATTGTTTTTGGTCATGCTTTCCAGCATCAGCGCACTGGTGCCAGAAAGATCAACCTTGTCGATCGCCTTATGCACCGCCCGTTTAATGAGCCGCTGAATACGCGAGTCATCGGTGAGTTCGAGAAATCCGCTCATGATTTGCAGCAAATGCTGGCCAATACGCTGGGCGTTTTCCGGCTGGCTGAACCAGTTGCCGATCAACAACGCCGGTTCATGGCGGCGGATCAACGCGACCAGCGACTGGGTGTCGAGAAATTTTTCCTGCACAAACTGCCCAAGGTTTTCGCCGATTCGGTCTTTATTGCGCGGAATAATCGCCGTATGTTGCGCGATAAATGGGATCGGCACCCGGCGAAAAAGCGCCACCACGGCAAACCAGTCCGCCAGTGCGCCGACCATCGCCGCTTCGGCAATCGCCTTGACTCCGAGCACCCAGAAGTTAGGTGGCAGAAATAGCGTAATGACGAAAGTGGCGGCGGCGGCCAGCAGCAGAGAGAGCGCCAGTCGTTTGGCGCGTTTGAGTTCAGCAATTTTATTCATAGGCTTAAGGATAGAGCCAGACGGCGGGATCGCGCAAAATTTGTGGTGTGCCTCCCATTTTAGAGGGGAAGCGCTTATCCAGGGATCCAGTTATCCCACGCCGGTAGCGGACCAAGTTCTGCGACCAGAAAATCGATAAACGAGCGCACCTTCGGATTGCTGTACTTGCTGGGAAAATAGAGCGCATACAGGGCGTGGGTTTCACAGGTGATGGTGCCGTCGAGCATCAGCGGCGTTATCTCCTCTTTTTGAATATGATCGCCAATCAGATAGGTGGGCAAATACGCCACGCCCTGATCTTCCAGCACTGACTTCAGCAATACCAGACTGCTGTTAGCCTGGATAGGCATATGCAGTTTTAACTGATGCAGACGATCCTGTTCATCGGCCACCTTCAGCACCGGTGTGAGACCGGGGTAAACCAGGCAGTCATGATCCACCAGATCGCTTCGGCGCTGGGGCATGCCTTTTTTGGCAAGGTATCCGGGCGACGCGCAGTACGCCCAGCGGATAGGCACCAGCTTGCGCATGGCATAGTTCTGCGGTGGTGCGGTGGAGATGCGCAGGGCGATGTCGAAATCTGTTTCATTCAGATTAACGAAGTTATCGTTGAGATCGATATACAGGTTCACATCGGGGAACTGTGAGCGGTATTTATCCACCAGATTTACCAATCGCGAATAACCAAAAGCAATGGAACAGGTTATGCGTAATTCCCCCTGCGGGCTGTGATAATAACCAGAGGTGGTATTCAGCGTTTCATCAAATTCTGTCAGTAACTTATTGGCGCGGTTAAATAAATATTGCCCGGCATCGGTTAAGGTAATACTGCGGGTGGTGCGCTTAATTAATGTTGTCCCCAATGTATCTTCCATCGCCGTCAGGCTTTTGCTGACCGCCGACGGCGACACATTAAGCTGAGCGGCGGCTTCCGATAAACCTCCACAGTCGACGATTTTGACGAAAAACTCCAGATGCTTGAGTGAAATCGGCGTACTCATAGTTTCCTTAAATTCACAAGTGATGTGCAAAAACGGTACGAATAGGCCGTTACATTCGCCTTTTAAACATGCAACTATTGAATCACAGGAAACATCTTGCTGGCAAAATGAAAAAATAACAACTTAGGTGAGTTACGTCACAAAATAAAAGGAGGCGAAACGGAAACTCATCACATTGTGAATTTAATCTCATTAATTATTATTCTAAAGGTACCGATTATGTGGTCACGACTCGAACCCTACAGATCGTCGATTATTTTATTAGTTGCTCTGGTGATTGGCGGCTTATTAGGTATTTATGCCCCGACGTTTGCCAGCAAACTCCAGCCGATAGGTCAGATATTCCTGAACCTGTTATTTATGATTATTGTGCCGCTGGTGGGGATCAGCGTCATGTCGTCTATCGCCAGTATGACCGACCTGAAAAGGCTGGGGCGCATTATGGCAATTATCTTTATTGTTTCGATCGCCATGGCCTTTATTCCGGCGGCCGGGATCGTGGCGCTGGCGCTATGGTATAACCCGGCGCAGGGCGTCACTATCGATCTCTCGCAGTCCGTGCAGGCGGGTAGCGGCAAGATGGATTTTGTCAGCATGATTACCACCAGTGACTTTATCGGGCTGTTTTCTAAGTCCAATATTCTGGCGCTGATCGTAATGGCGATCATTGCCGGTGTGGCGATTGGTCAATCGGATCAGGCGGGTAAACGTATTGCGTCGCTGCTGGAAGATGCCAATACCGTGATCATGAAGATCGTCTCGATCATTATGAAGGTCGCACCGGTGGGTCTGGGCTGCTATTTCGCTGCCACCATGGCCAGCCAGGACTCTGCGCTGCTGTTAACCTTTGCCCGCGCCATTGGCCTGTTTATGGTCGCCACGCTGGTCTACTTCGTTTTTGGCTCTATTCTCTATTCATATATAGGGGGGGGCATCCCGGCGGTTAAAGCCTTCTGGCGCAATGCGATTGAACCCTCGGCTACCGCGCTGGGGACCTGTTCTTCGCTGGGAACGCTGCCGGTGACGCTGCGTGCCGGTAAGGCGATGGGGATCAACCCGGAAATCGTTGATGTCTCTATTCCGCTGCTGGTTAACCTGAATAAAGGCGGCGTAGCGATGATTGCCGCACTGAAAATTGTCTTTATCTATTCCGTGCTGGGCATGGAGTTCACTACTGAGACCTTCTTCCTGACCATGCTGATTGCGGTGCTCTCCGCCATTATCGTCGGCGGTGTGCCGGGCGGGGCATTCCTCGGTGAAATTTTTATCGTCACCACGCTGGGGCTGCCAATGGAAGCGATCCCGATGTTGGTGGTACTGGGCACCATTACCGATGCGCCGGCCACATTGATTAACGTTATCCATGATTTGAATGCGGCGCAGATTGTTGAACGGTTCGCTGGAAAAAAGCAGACCAATACTGAAATCAACTCTACTGCTGCGGTGGTATAGGTTTTCACACGGATTAAGAACAGGAGAAGTTATGAAAGACGCAATGAAGCTTGAAACACATCTGGTCGTGGCTGGACGCGATAAACGCTACACCCAGGGCGCGGTGAATCCGGTGATCCAACGTGCCTCTTCGCTGGTGTTTGATACCGTGAAGGACAAAAAATTTGCCACTGCGAACCGTGCAAACGGCGAACTGTTTTACGGTCGTCGCGGAACCTACACCCACTTTGCTTTCCAGAAAGCAATGAGTGAGCTGGAAGGCGGCGTAGGCTGCGCGCTGTACCCGTGCGGCGCTGCGGCGGTCACCAATGCGATTCTGGCGTTTGTCCAAAGTGGCGATCATATTCTGATGACAGGTGCTGCCTACGAGCCAACCCAGGATTTCTGCAATAAGATCCTGAGTAAATTCAACGTGGAAACCACGTATTACGATCCGCTGATTGGCGCGGGTATTGTCGATCTTCTGCGTCCGGAAACAAAGGTGGTGTTCCTCGAGTCCCCGAGTTCAATCACGATGGAAGTTCAGGACGTGCCGGGAATGGTGAAGGCGATCCGCGCAGTGAATCCGGAGATTGTCATTATGATCGACAACACCTGGGCGGCGGGCGTGCTGTTCAAAGCGCTGGATTATGGCGTGGATATTTCCATTCAGGCAGGGACGAAGTACACCATCGGTCACTCGGACGGCATGCTGGGCACGGCGGTGTCGAACGCCCGCTGTTGGGATCGTCTGCGTGAAAATTCTTACCTGATGGGGCAAACGCTGGATGCCGATACGGCCTACAACGGTAGCCGCGGACTGCGTACCCTGGCGGTACGTCTTAAGCAGCATCAGGAGAGCAGCATCCATATTGCTCGCTGGCTGTCGGCAAGACCGGAGGTGGCGCGGGTGAATCATCCGGCATTACCGGAATGTCCGGGGCATGAGTATTTCCAGCGCGATTTTGCGGGAAGCTCGGGACTGTTCTCATTTGTGCTGAAAAAGAGGCTGACCGACGAGCAGATGGCGAACTTCCTCGATAACTTTTCGCTGTTCCATATGGCCTATTCGTGGGGCGGATTTGAGTCACTCATTCTGGCTAACCAGCCGGAAGAACTGAACAGCATCCGCCCGGCCGGGGATGTGGATTTCAGCGGCACGCTGGTCAGGGTACATATTGGCCTGGAAGATGTTGATGACCTGATTGCCGATCTGGACGCAGGATTTGCCCGCATTGCGTAAGGTGATGTGATCTTAGCCGGATGCGGCGCAAGCGCCTTATCCGGCCTACTACTATGTCATTGTGACAGGCCGGATAAGCATCTGACAGGCTAGTTTTCAGTGGCTAACGTAGCTGCTTCATGCTGGCGTACCCGTTTTAATAAACCCGCCAGCGTAAATACCACAATGATCCCGGCGGCCACCGCCAACAGATGAAACGACAGTCTGCCGCCGTTAAACCACAGCCAGCGCCCGACTTCGACAGAAACGGCCATCACCGTCAGGATCACCATGTTCAGTGATGCGGAGACCGTACCTTTCGGCAAGTTGTTGGAAAACAGCGTAAAACGAAACAGCGTTGGGAAGATCATCCCAATACCAAACGCATACAGGCTGGTTCCCAGCACCGACCACAGCCAGACGTGCGGCCACAGTAAGTTACCGACAATCAGCACCGCCAACCCGCTCAGTTGAACAGGTGCCGCCCGCCAGATAAAGCGCGGTCGGGTCGGATCTTTCACAAAACGAACAACCACCATATTGGCGACGATCACCGCGCCAAATACCGGAGCCTGTGCCCAGGCAAACTGCGATGTGGTCATACCGCCCGCGTCAATCAGGATCACCGGCGAGACCGCCACCCAGCTCATCATCGGGATATAGCTTAACGACAGCGTGGCTGCGCCAAACAGGAACACCCGGTTGCGGAAAACGTCGCGGAAATCACGCAGTACGCTGCACGCGCTGAACGGCACAGCACCGCGCTGGACGGTCTCCGGCATCGCCAGGGCTAACCCAACCAGGGCGATAAGCCCCATGACGGCGATAATGGCAAACAGGATCTTCCAGTGGACAAAGTGCATCAGCGCCGCCCCGGAGAGCGGGCCGATAACCGGTGCCACCAGTACAATGGAAGTGATAACGGCCATCAGCTTAATGGCCTTTGTTTGCCCAAATGCCTCTTGTACCGTGACATAACCGACTGTGGCGATAAAGCAGATGCTGGTGCCCTGCACGAAACGCGCGATCAGAAATTGTGTCATCGAGGTAGTGAAGAGTGTCGCCGTGCAGGCCAGCGTAAAGATTAACGCCCCGGCAATCAGTACCGGTCGGCGGCCAATCCTGTCGGAAAGCGGCCCCAACAGCCACTGCAGCGCCATCCCACCCGCCAGATACAGACTGACTGCAGCAGGAGCCAGGCTGACATCGGCGTTGAAATCTCGCACTACATTGATGATGCCGGGCTGGATCAGGTCCGTCGACAGATAGGCCGCGAAGTCATACAAAATCAGCGCGATAGGGAAAAATAGCGTTGTGGCGCGTTGAGCGAAAAACGCGAGAATCCGTTGCATAAAACAACTCCTTGTCGGGAGAAAACCCTCAACGGGAATAGCGAAATTCAATACCGTCTTAGAGACGCCTGGCTGGTGACAGAAAAAACAGACTGCAGATGTACTGAATTTCATGTAATCAAAAACGCTGCCTGCGTGAAACGCAAACAGGAAATACGCCTCTCTGACTCAGGTCAGAAAACGTAACGATTACAAGTGACAATCAGCACATTACACCTCGGGAAGAGAACGTTGAACGGAAAATAACCTCCCGCAGTGTAATGCGGATTGGATGATAATTAAACGAGTTTATCGGGCTAATGCGTAGGAATTAAAGGGGTTTAACGCGGGAATGTGCATTGAGATAGCGATTCTGCGTGACGTGTTCCAGACAAATGCAGACGTTACAAAGGGACGTTTTTATCTCTGATAACGTCTCGCAAAGAGAGAAAGTCGCAGGTGAGGGAGCAGTTTTCTGACGCTAAAGTCATGGCATCTTATTTCCAGGTGACGGACCGCCATGAATACAGCACCGACTTCCACACCGCATGATGCGGTTTTTAAAACGTTTTTGCGTCACCCAGAGACAGCTCGGGATTTTCTACAAATACATCTTCCCGCTTCGCTGCGCGAACTTTGCGATTTTCAGACGCTGAAACTCGAGTCAGATAGTTTTATTGAAGAGGATTTACGTGCGTATTACTCCGATGTGCTGTGGTCAGTGAAAACGACGGAAGGGGATGGATATATTTATGTGGTAATTGAACACCAAAGCACCCCGGATGCGCATATGGCATTCAGACTGATGCGCTATGCGGTAGCGGCCATGCAGAAACATTTAGATGCCGGACATCAGCAACTGCCGCTGGTGGTGCCGATGCTGTTTTATCACGGCGCTAAAAGCCCGTACCCTTATTCTCTATGCTGGCTGGACGAGTTTGCCAACCCGAAGCTGGCTCGTCAGCTGTATGCTGCGGCGTTTCCGCTGGTGGATATTACCGTTATTCCAGATGACGAAATTGTGCAGCATCGACGCATGGCGCTGCTGGAGTTGATCCAAAAACATATCCGTCAGCGCGATCTTATGGGGCTGGTCGAGCAACTTGTTTCCCTGTTAGTTAACGGCTCGACTAATGACAGTCAGCTAAAGACGCTGTTTAATTATATTTTGCGAACCGGCGATGCACCTCGCTTCAATACGTTTATCAGTGCAATTGCCGAACGTTCACCGCAGCATAAGGAGCATTTGATGACGATCGCGGACAGATTGCATGAGGCAGGGCTACAAAAAGGCAGGCTGGAAGGGTTACAGGAAGGACGACAAGAAGGACTTATCGAGGGGCGACGTGATGAGGCGTTGCGTATTGCCCGCACCATGCTGGCAGATGGCATCGATATCAGCACGGTACAAAAAATTACCCGGCTTTCCGCTGAAGATATCCAGGGGTTAAGCCACTGGATAAAAGCGTAGCCGGGTGTACTGATTTACTCTATCGCCACCTTTACGGCCTCGCCGAGCTTTTGCATCACTTCCTGATGCTTCTCGTTTGGCGGTAACGCACAGTTGATACGCACGCAGTTGCGATACTTTCCGGATGCGGAGAACAGCGAACCCGGTGCGACCTGGATTTTCAGGCGACACAGCTGTTTGGCAACACAGACCATATCGACCTGCTGTGGCAATTCCACCCACAGCATAAAGCCGCCTTTTGGTCGGGTGACGCAGATGCCGCAGGGGAAGTACTCCCGCACCCAGCAGGTGTAGATCTCCATATTGCGCTGATAAATCTGGCGCATGCGTCGGATATGACGATGGTAATGACCTTCGCGCACAAAGGTGGCTGCCGCCAGTTGCGTGGCAGGAACGTTGGTGCCAATGACGGCGTATTTCATGTGCAGCAGCTTGTCGTAATAGCGACCGGGGATGACCCAACCGACGCGCAGACCTGGTGCTACGGATTTGGTAAACGAACTGCACAACAGAACCCGACCGTCGCTGTCCCAGGAGTGAATGGTGCGTGGGCGCGGGTACTCCGTTGCCAGCTCGCCATACACATCATCTTCAAAAATCACAATATCGTGGCGTTGGGCGAGGGCGAGCACCGCTCGCTTACGCGCATCCGGCATAATAAATCCGAGCGGGTTATTGCAGTTGGGAACCAGCAGCACTCCTTTGATTGGCCACTGATCCAGCGCCAGTTCCAGCGCTTCAATGCTGATCCCGGTATCTGGATCGGTCGGGATCTCAATGACTTTGATCCCCAAACCGCGCAGCAGCTGCATTGTGCCGTAATAGGCCGGAGATTCAACGGCAACAATGTCTCCAGGCTGGCAGACCGTCAGCAGCGCCAGCGACAGGCCGCTCTGGCTGCCGCTGGTGATGACAATATCATCCGCATTGACGACTGAACCGCTGTCCAGCATCAGGCGCGCAATCTGACTGCGCAGTTCACGACAGCCGGAGATTTCATCGTAGCCCAAAATCGCTTTCAGATTGTGCTGCGCCACGCGGCTTAGCTCGCGCCACAGTGGTTTCAGGCTGGGTTGATTAATATCGGGCACGCCACTGCTAAAAGGCGTGATGGATTTGTCCGCGTTGCCTTTCAGCATATCCAGCACCTGATCCCACTGGGTTATTTCGACCGGACGCTGCACCGGCCGTGACATTGGCGGTACGGGGGGCTGTGCTTTTTGTGGGGCGACAAAGTAGCCAGAGCGCGGCTGCGGGGTGATCAACTGGCGCTGTTCCAACGTCTGATAAGCCTGCTGTACAGTGCTGATGCTGACACCATGCTCCTGACTCAGACTGCGCACCGAGGGCAGCTTTTCGCCATGACGGTACAGCCCTTGCTCAATACGTTCGGCCAGCAGGTTGGCCAGATGTTGGTAACGGGTCATGCTGTATCCTTCATGGGTACCATACAGATTAAAAAACCAGTACAGATTGGCGTAATTAATGCGATGCAGAATCCTTTTTAACCAATCTGTATGTTAAAGAAAAGTACTTTGTGAGTCTGTATTGTCCTTGGCCAAATCCGGGAAGATAAAGCCTCTGGCAAGACGGGGAGGTAAGGTATGGAATTTCACGAGAATAAAGCAAAGCAGCCGTTTATTGGATTGGTGCAGATCTGGCAGGCAATAAAACGGTGGCGACTACGGGCGCAAACGCGACGTGTATTGCATCATATGAGCGATGAACGGCTGCGGGACGTCGGGCTGCGACGCGATCAGGTGGAGTGATTTTTCTTCCACCAACAAAGGCCGGGGCTACCGTAGCCCGGCTACTTTTATATTCACCACATTTATCAATTCATGCTTCTGGTTAGTATGTTTCTTGATACTTACCCTGATAAGTATTATTTTCTTCTCCGCGATGAGGGGAAAGAAACATGACTGAAGATGAACTGTTTGCCCGCCGCCCAATGGGGATGCGCATGGCAATGGTGGTACGCCAGTGGCGGGCCATTATTGATGCTGCCATCACCGATACTGGCCTGACGCAGTCCAGCTGGACGGTACTGATGCAACTGTATCAACTGGGAGACAACGTCTCGGTCAGTGAACTGGCACAAATGCAGGGCATTGAACTGCCGCCGCTAATGCGTACCCTCTCGCAGTTGGAAAAGCAGGGCTATCTGCTGCGTTCCACATCGCCTTATGACAAACGCATCCGCCTGCTAACGCTGACCGCGCAAGGCCGCTTAAGGCTTGAAGAACTTAACCGGGTGATTGAGACATACCAACATCGCGTCACCTGCACCATTCCTGAAGCGGAACTCGCTTCCTTCAGCGCTACGCTCAATCAAATCGCCTGCAATTTGCGGACAATCCGCGAAGAAGATAACAAGATCTAAAAAACTATGATGACCCCAGAACAAAAATTTGCCCGTTGGGTAAGGGTGAGTATTGCCGCTTTCCTGGTAATATTCGCCTGGTTTATCGTTGCCGATATCTGGATCCCGCTGACGCCGGACTCCACGGTGATGCGCGTGGTAACGCCTGTTTCCTCGCGTGTTTCCGGCTACGTCTCGCAGGTTTATGTGCACAACAATAGCCAGGTGAAGAAGGGTGACTTGCTGTACGAGCTGGATCCGACACCGTTTATCAATAAGGTCGAAGCCGCGCAAATCGCCCTTGAGCAGGCGAAGCTGAGCAATCAGCAACTGGACGCGCAGATTGCCTCTGCCCGCGCCAATCTGCGTACCGCACAATTCACTGCCCGCAACGATAAGACCACCTTCGACCGCTACCAGCGGCTGAGTACGATGCAGAACGTCTCGCAGTCCGATCTCGATAAGGTGCGTACCACCTGGCAGACCAGTGAACAGTCGGTCGCCGCGCTGAGTGCCAGTATTCAGAACCTGCTGATCCAGCGCGGCGAGCGCGATGATGGCCGCAATGTCACGCTGCAAAAATATCGCAATGCGCTGGACGAGGCGCAGCTGAATCTCGGCTGGACGAAGGTGCATGCAGAAACCGATGGCACGGTGAGCAACCTCCAGCTCAACCCCGGACTGTATGCCACTGCAGCTACGCCGCTGCTGGCGCTGGTCAGCCACCAGACGGATATTGTGGCTGACTTTCGCGAGAAAAGCCTGCGCCACACTCGGGTAAATACCAATGCCGCCGTGGTGTTCGATGCCATGCCGGGCAAGGTCTTCTCTGCCCGCGTTACCAGTAGTGATGCCGGTGTTCTGGCGGGTCAGGAGCAGGTTAACGGCCAGCTGTCGCAACCGGAACAGTCAACCCGCTGGGTGCGCGATGCCCAGCGTATGCGCATTCATGTGGCGCTGAACGAACCGCTCGACACGCCGCTACCGACCGGGGCACGCGCCACGGTACAGCTGTATAACAGCGAAGGAATGTTCGCACGCACCTTCGCCGGGGCGCAGATCCATCTCGTTAGCTGGCTGCACTATGTCTATTAACACCCTGGCCCATGTTTTTACCCCGCACGGGAACATTGTCTACACCGCCAATGATTTTCGCCAGACCCTGCGTATTTCCGTCGCCGGGACAATCGCGCTAAGTATTTCGACCTTCTACAACGTGCAGTACGGCGTATTTTTTGTGGTTTACCCACTGATGCTGCTGTCGCTGGTGCCAGTATTCAACCGCCATGTGGCAAAACAGTTTGTGTTCAGCGCGGCGGTGAACTGCGTTGAAATGGTGCTAATCGTCGGTTATCTGTCGCAGTGGCCGCTGATCATAACGCTGGTGGTGTTTGGCCTGTATGTGATGCGTTTTCGTTTTATGAGCAAAGGGCCGCTGTTTCTGCTCGGCTCGATGGGGGTGGTGTGCCAGAGCACGATGCTCAACTTTATGAGCTATCCCACCACCAACTGGCATACGCTGATGTTCTCCAATATGGAAGCCTGCGTCATGGCGGTGGCGCTGAGCGCGCTGCTGCATTATCTGATCCCGGACGTGGAGCCGCGCCAGCCGCCGCCGCGCATTGAGAAAGATGCCGCCCGGGTGCGCCATGAGTCGCTGCTTTCCGGCACGGTGGCGACGATGATTTTTGTGGTCTTCCAGATCTGTGATTTGAGTGATTCGCTGTCGGCGCTGATGGCGGGGATTTTGATCCTGTTCCCGATGCACTATCGAGGCGCGGTGATTAGCTCGATTTGGCGCGTGGTCGGCGTGGTGCTGGCCTGCCTGTATATTCTGCTGGTGCAGCTGCTTATCTATGATTTCAGTAACCATATGCTGCTGATGATGCCGCTGATTGGCCTCGGGCTGGCGTTTAGCGCCCGCCTGCACGTGATGGAAAAAGTTGGCGCGGGCGTGGGTTTTGCCAGTATCACCACCATCGGCATTATGTTTGGCCAGAACCTGCACCCGGATCAGGACCTGGTATTCAGCGATTTGTACCGCATCACCTCCGTCACCGTCGCGCTGGTGGCAACGCTCACCATGGTGTTTCTGGTGCATCGGGTGCTCAACTGCTTTGCCGCGACGCGGTTTGTGATTACCGAGTGAGTGGGGAGTTAGTGCCGGATGGCGGCTGCGCCTTATCCGGCCTACTCTTCGTGTCAATTTCCCTTTCTCTCGAATACGCAAATTGTGAAGCTATTTCCAACAACCGAGGTATAATCGTAAGATAATTGTATATACTTTTTTGT
>NZ_JANEWI010000058.1:0-13683 GCF_028069775.1 Citrobacter sp. Igbk 17
TTGCCTGGCGGCTGTAGCGCGGTGGTCCCACCTGACCCCATGCCGAACTCAGAAGTGAAACGCCGTAGCGCCGATGGTAGTGTGGGGTCTCCCCATGCGAGAGTAGGGAACTGCCAGGCATCAAATTTAGTGTGCTGATATGGCTCAGTTGGTAGAGCGCACCCTTGGTAAGGGTGAGGTCCCCAGTTCGACTCTGGGTATCAGCACCAGTTTTTAGGTTAAAGTTCGGCACGTAGAAAAGAATTTGTCTGGCGGCTGTAGCGCGGTGGTCCCACCTGACCCCATGCCGAACTCAGAAGTGAAACGCCGTAGCGCCGATGGTAGTGTGGGGTCTCCCCATGCGAGAGTAGGGAACTGCCAGACATCAAATAAAAGCGAAAGGCCCAGCCGAAAGACTGGGCCTTTTTGCGTTTTAACGTATCAGGAAAAAGGCCGGATGTGCGTTAATGCTTTATCCAGCCTACGAGGTTGGCATTGCTGTCGGCCTGATATGTGCAGGCAATCGTGGCGTTAATGTATAACCTGCGACAAAAAGGCACGAGTTCGTTCGGATTTAGGGTGGGCAAAAAATTCATCTGGAGGCGCTTGTTCAACAATCTCACCAAGATCCATAAAGATCACCCGATCCGCTACCGTGCGGGCAAAACCCATTTCATGTGTTACACACAGCATTGTCATTCCCGATTGCGCCAGGCCAATCATCGTATCCAGCACTTCCTTTACCATTTCGGGGTCTAACGCTGACGTAGGCTCGTCAAACAGCATGATTTTGGGTTTCATGCACAGCGAACGCGCAATGGCGACACGCTGTTGCTGACCACCGGAAATTTGCCCGGGATACTTATGCGCATGTTCAGCAATGCGTACTCGTTCAAGGTAGTGCATTGCCAGCACTTCAGCTTCTTTCTTCGGCATCTTTTGCACCCAAATAGGGGCCAGTGTGCAGTTTTGCAGAACCGTTAAATGAGGGAAGAGATTAAAGTGCTGGAAGACCATGCCAACTTCCTGTCTGACACGTTCGATATTGCGGATATCCTCGTTGAGCTCGATTCCATCCACGACAATACGCCCTTGCTGATGTTCTTCCAGATGGTTAATACAGCGGATAGTCGTCGATTTTCCGGAACCAGAAGGTCCGCACAATACGATACGCTCTCCCTGTTTGACCTGCAGGTTGATATTTTTTAGGACATGAAACTGCCCATACCATTTGTTGACGTTTTCCAGCGTAATCATCGCGTCAGTGGACGGCATTACTATTTGGCTCATAAATTCCTCAGTGCGGTGTACGCCCGGTGTTAAAACGTTTTTCCAGATGCTGGCTATAGCGCGACATGCTGAAACAGAAAACCCAGTAAATCAGTGCAGCGAAAACATATCCTTCTGTCGACATCCCCAGCCAGGCCGGATCGACAGTTGCTTGCTGGACGCTGCTAAAGAGATCGAACAGGCCGATGATGATGACCAGACTGGTATCCTTGAATAGCGCAATGATGGTATTGACCAAACCGGGAATGACCAGTTTCAGTGCCTGTGGAAGGATCACCAACCCCTGCGTTTTCCAGTACCCGAGTGCCAGTGATTCAGCCGCTTCATACTGACCTTTTGGTAAGGCCTGTAATCCCCCGCGTACCACTTCAGCAACATAGGCTGACTGGAAAAGAATGACGCCAACCAGTGCCCGAATAAGTTTGTCGATAGTTGTACCCTCCGACATAAATAGCGGGAGCATGACTGAGGACATAAACAGGACGGTTATAAGCGGTACACCACGCCAGAACTCAATGAAAATGACCGATAAAACACGCACGATCGGCATATGAGAACGGCGGCCTAATGCCAGTAAAATTCCCCATGGAAGTGCGCCCGCGATACCCACGGAGGCGATAATCAGAGTCAGTGTTAATCCCCCCCACTGCCGGGTTTCTACTCGCTCAATCCCGAGAAAACCACCGTACATCAACCACCAGACGGTAAGGGGATACACCACCGCCCAGATGGCGATGTAGCGGCCACGATGGGGGATGGTTTTCAAGAACATCGGGATGATGGAAAGCAGACCAATAATCAGGGCCAGATTGACGCGCCAGCGTTGATCGTGTGGATACAGTCCATACATGAATTGCCCGAAGCGTTCATGGATGAACACCCAACAAGCCCCTGCTTTGGTACAGTCGGCCCGGGTAGAACCGACCCAGTTGGCCTGCAGGAATGCCCAGTTCAACAGTGGGGGAAGGAACGACCAAATAAGCCACACGCATAACAATGTGAGCAGGCTGTTTGACCAACTAGAGAACAGGTTTTTACGTACCCAAAATAGAATGCGACTTGCCTGGTTACTGCTCGGGCGTGCGGGGCGAGACAGCAGTGCTTTTGTCATCATGGCTCCTTAGCGCTCAATCAGTGCGATGCGGCGGTTATAAATATTCATCAACAGAGAAATACTCAGACTGATGATCAAGTAAACCGACATGGTGATGGCGATAGTTTCGATGGCCTGCCCTGTTTGATTGAGCACAGTACCGGCAAACAATGACACCATATCCGGGTAGCCAATGGCGGCTGCAAGAGAGGAGTTCTTGACGATATTCAGATACTGACTCGTCAGTGGGGGAATAATGACACGCAACGCCTGTGGGATGATGACCTGTCGCAGGGTTACCCGGTTTGGTAGGCCCAGAGAACGTGCCGCTTCATGCTGTCCATAAGGAACTGCCTGAATCCCCGCCCGGATAATTTCAGCAATAAATGCAGAGGTGTATACAGAAAGTGCCAGTGTCAGGGCAGCCAATTCTGGAATAAGCACCATACCGCCACGGAAGTTAAACCCACGCAGTTCAGGGATATCCCAATGCAACGCCGCGCCGAAAATCCAATGTGAAATCATCGGTAGAAACGCTATTAGCGCCAGGGCTGTTGGCCATGTTCGGCGTAACTGGCCTGTTTTGATCTGGTGCATTTTGTTGAAGCGAAATAGCCCAATGGTGATGATGACGGCAATCACTATTGCGGCACTGAAAGTAATCAGACCTTCTCCCATCTGTGGCGCCGGAATGTAGAGCCCACGATTGCTCAGAAAGACCAGATCCAAGGCACTAACAGCCTGCCGTGGTCCGGGCAAATTCCGTAATACGGCAAAATACCAAAAGAAGATCTGTAGCAATGGCGGGATATTGCGGAACGTTTCGATATAAATTGTAGAGAGCTTTCGTAGCAACCAGTTATCCGACAGCCGTGCTAGTCCGAGAAAAAAGCCGAGAAATGAAGCGAAAACAATGCACAATGCGGAGACTAACAGCGTATTAAGCAGACCGACGATAAAAACGCGGCCATATGTATCGCCTTGCTCGTAATCAATCAGATGCTGGACGATACCAAATCCGGCACTGCGTTCGAGAAAAGAAAATCCCGAGGTAATACCGCGACTGCTCAGGTTATTAATGGTGTTATGAATGAGATAGACCACAATGCTAACGACTGCAATAACAGCGAGTATTTGAAATAACCAGGCGCGGACCGCAGGGTTAGAAAAGGATAACGATCCTTTTACGTTTGAGCGGCGATGGGACATAAGAAAACCTCGGTAACTATGACTCTGGGCTGAGCGCCGCAGTTGCGGCGCTCGTTGCATCACTGCGCATTAGCGCACGGGTGGTGCATACTGAATGCCACCGTTATTCCAGAGGTTGTTCTGTCCACGCTTGATCTTCAGCGGGCTTTCCGATCCAACGTTACGTTCAAAGATCTCCGAGTAGTTACCTACCTGCTTGATAATGTTGTAAGCCCATTTGTTATCAAGTTTCAGATCCTTGCCATAGTCCCCCTCTTTACCTAACAGGTGCGCCATATCCGGTGTTGCAGGATTTGCCGCTTTTTCGTCAACATTTTTCGAGTTAACGCCCATCTCTTCAGCGTTCAGCATAGCGAACAACGTCCAGCGAACAATCGAGAACCACTCGTCGTCACCACGACGCACGACTGGCCCCAGTGGTTCTTTAGAAATAACTTCTGGCAGTACAATCCATTCTGCGGGGTTGCTCAGTTTGATCCGCAGGGCGTACAACTGAGACTGGTCGGAAGCAAGCGTATCGCAGCGCCCTGATTCCAGCGCTTTAGCGGACTCATCAGAACGGTCAAAGGTGACAGGGGTATACTTCATGTTGTTGGCTTTAAAGTAGTCGGCCACATTCAATTCAGTATCTGTTCCTGCCTGAATACAAACCGTAGCGCCATCCAGTTCTTTAGCGCTCTTCAGACCCGCTTTATTATGGGTGAGAAAACCAATGCCGTCGTAATAGGTTACGCCGGTGAAAGACATGCCCATCCCCGCATCGCGAGAGGAAGTCCATGTGGTATTACGGGAAAGCATGTCGACCTCACCAGACTGTAACGCGGTGAAGCGTTCTTTGGCGGTGAGTGGGGTATATTTTACTTTGCTGTCATCACCAAATACGGCAGCGGCAACCCCGCGACATACATCGACATCAATACCAGAGAATTTACCGCTTGCATCGGCGTAAGAAAAACCAGGCAGGCCATCACTGATACCACATTGCACAAAACCTTTTTT
Source organism: Citrobacter sp. Igbk 17 (assembly GCF_028069775.1). Lineage (NCBI taxonomy): Bacteria > Pseudomonadati > Pseudomonadota > Gammaproteobacteria > Enterobacterales > Enterobacteriaceae > Citrobacter > Citrobacter sp. Igbk 17. Next base: position 4,571 of record NZ_JANEWI010000058.1, read on the forward strand.
CTTTACGGCATCGAGAGTTGCGCCGGCATGTGCCTGATTTGCAACCGCAAGCAGCACGCCGGCCGCAGCCAGGCTGGCTATTATCATCTTTTTCATAGAGCATCCTGTGTGGAGGAATTATTGTTATGGAAACGTTCTACAAACGTCTTTTACCTGTCTGTGGCTTTGGCCATACTCTTCTAAGCAAAGGTAGTGCCAGGTTTTTGCGCACGATTATTCGACGCAATATGCAGAGTGTAGACAGGAAAAAATAAATGCAGCGCCCTGAAGTGGTGCAAAATTGAAACGTAAGCCACATTTCAGCGCAAAATATTTAATTTTCAGACAGGACGCAAGATAACAATTTCGGACGTTAATATCTGTAGCGTGAGAATAATGAAAGGGATGTGCGTTATAACGAAGAATAGAGAAAATGCTAATTTGAGGGCATGGATATGTGAAGAGAATCTATAATAATTTTATTTTATGAATGATGCCTCGAACCAACGTTTTGTCTTATATAAAAATTTAATCATTATTGCTAAAAGCGCGGCAACAGCCGCGCTTTTATGATTATTTATTTCGTCAAGGCAACTATCCCAAGCGTCAAGCCGGCAACAGCGGCAGCACCACCGGCTATCGCTCCTGCAGTTTCCCAGTTATCCTGCGTGGTGCCTTTCATACAGGTATTGGTATGAACCAGACGCCCTTGATCGTCATAGACAGGCACGCAAGGGGAATCGTGTGCACAGCCAGCCAGTAATGCGGTAAGCAGTGCAACGGGTATTAATCTTTTCATGGTGTTACCTCAAAAATAAGCGTTTCGCTAATTGAGCAAAGGTAAACGCTCAGCCATCTGCGAACTCGACCGCTATTTTACCACTGCTTAAAAAAAGACTGACATGAGGAATAATCTCAATTCATGTGGATTGTAAAAATAATGGATAAAATGGGCGCACCTGAAAGTTCTTTCTGCAATGTTTCAGCGGAATTAAATGTCTATCTTATTAATAAATAAAGAACTCATCATCATGTAAAAAGGCGTCCATGGACGCCTTTATTTTACAAATTATTCGTGGTGCCGGCTAAAACGCCGTTTAACGACAACGAAGAAGACGGGAACGAAGAAGATCGCTAACAATGTTGCGGTGAGCATCCCCCCCATAACACCGGTACCAACAGCATTCTGCGCACCGCTACCTGCACCATGGCTGATAACCAGAGGCATAACCCCGAGAATAAATGCCAGGGATGTCATCAGGATAGGGCGAAGACGCATGCGGGAAGCCTCAAGAGTGGCTTCGATCAACCCTTTACCTTCTTTGTCCATCAGGTCCTTGGCAAATTCGACGATCAGGATGGCGTTTTTGGCAGAAAGTCCAATAGTCGTTAGCAGGCCTACCTGGAAGTACACGTCGTTATTCATCCCGCGAAGTGACGCTGCCAGCAATGCTCCAACAACACCGAGCGGTACAACAAGCATGACAGAGAATGGAATCGACCAGCTCTCATACAATGCCGCAAGGCAAAGGAAGACGACGATCAGCGAGATGGCATACAGCGCCGGAGCCTGGTTACCTGACAGTCGTTCCTGATAGGACATTCCCGTCCAGTCATGACCGATACCATTTGGTAGTTTTTCCGCAAGGCTTTCCATCAAGGCCATTGCCTCACCGGTACTCCTGCCTGGTGCAGCTTCTCCCAGCAACTCCATTGATGGCATACCATTGTAGCGTTCCAGTCGTGGCGAGCCGTAAATCCAATGTGCTGAACTGAATGTAGAAAATGGCACCATTTCGCCATTGGCGCTGCGGACATACAGATTATTGATGTCCTCCGGCAACATACGGAATTTAGCATCTGCCTGGACATATACTTTTTTCACGCGGCCACGGTCAATGAAGTCATTGACGTAATAGCCACCCAATGCGGCAGAGATGGTTTCGTTGATATCAGATAACGAAACACCCAGTGCTTGTGCTTTTTCCTGATCGACATCCAGCTTGAATTGCGCGGTATCCTCAAGACCGTTAGGGCGTACGCGCACCAGCAGGTCAGGGTGTTTTGCAACCATGCCCATCAGTTGGTTACGTGCTTGGGTGAGTGCGGCATGTCCCAGCCCGCCCTGGTCAATCAGTTCAAAGTCAAAACCGGTTGCCGTACCCAGTTCAACAATGGCTGGCATGTTGAAGGGGAACACTAAACCATCGCGAATCTGACTAAATGCCCGGGTTGCGCGGGCAATAACGGATTCAACGTTATTTTCGCTACCGCTACGTTCTTCCCAGGGTTTGAGGCTGACGAACGCCATCCCTGAGTTTTGTCCCTGACCGCTGAAGCTAAAGCCGTTAACCGTAAAGACGCTCTCGACATTCGCTTTTTCATTGTTCAGGTAGTAGTGAGTGACCTGATCCAGCACTTTCTGAGTGCGTTCTTGAGTTGCACCTGCCGGGAGCTGAATCATTGTCAGGAATACGCCCTGATCTTCCTCTGGCAAGAAAGAGGTTGGAAGGCGCATGAAGAGTACAGCCATCCCAATCACAATGACCAGATACACCACCAGGTAACGCCCCGTTTTGCGAATGATCCCACTGACGCTATTGGTGTAATGGTTGACGCTGTGGTCAAATTTGGCGTTAAACCAACCAAAGAAGCCGCTTTTTTTCTCGTGATGATCGGCAGAGACTGGCTTCAGTAATGTTGCACACAGTGCCGGCGTCAGAATCAAGGCGACCAGCACCGAAAGCGCCATTGCAGAAACAATCGTGATTGAGAACTGCCGGTAAATTGCCCCAGTGGAACCGCCAAAGAAGGCCATTGGGATAAATACCGCAGACAGCACCATGGCGATACCGACCAGAGCCCCCTGAATTTGTGACATGGATTTTTCTGTCGCCTCTTTCGGCGGGAGATTATCTTCCATCATCACACGTTCAACGTTTTCCACCACGACTATCGCGTCATCAACCAACAAGCCGATGGCGAGCACCATCCCGAACATCGTTAGGGTATTTATCGAGTAGCCAAACGCGGCAAGGACGGCAAATGTTCCCAACAATACGACGGGGACAGCAATGGTCGGAATGAGCGTTGCCCGGATGTTTTGCAGGAACAAATACATGACCAGGAAGACCAGCACGATCGCTTCAAAAAGCGTTTTTACTACTTCGTGAATAGAGATCGTAACAAACGGCGTCGTGTCGTACGGATAGACGACCTTCATTCCCTGCGGGAAGAACGGTTGCAGTTCAACCAACTTGGCTTTGATGGCGTTAGCGGTATCCAGTGCGTTTGCGCCGGTGGCCAGTTTAATACCGAGACCGGATGCTGGTTTACCGTTAATGCGAGCAACAACATTATAGTTTTCACCGCCCAGCTCAATACGTGCGACATCTTTCAGATGAACAACAGAGCCATCACTGTTCACCCGTAAGGTGACTTTGCCGAACTCTTCTGGATCTTTAAGGCGTGTTTGCGCAATGATCGAGGCATTAAGCTGCTGATTAGGCAATGCCGGCGTACCACCTAACTGACCTGCGGCTATCTGATCGTTCTGTACTTTTAACTGATTAATGACATCGACTGGTGTGAGTTTGTACTTGTTCAGCAAGTTTGCATCCAGCCAGATGCGCATGGCGTACTGAGCACCAAACAGCTGCACGTCGCCAACACCGTTCAGACGACTGATGGTGTCTTTAACGTTAGAGGCAACGTAATCGGAAATGTCATCCTGCGTAGTTTGCGGATTGTCAGAAACAAAACCCGCAACCATCAAAAAGCTGCTACTCGATTTCTCAACACTGATACCTTGCTGCTGGACTTCCTGCGGCAGAAGCGGTGTGGCGAGCTGCAATTTATTTTGCACCTGGACCTGCGCGATATCGGGGTCGGTCCCAGACTGGAACGTCAGTGTGATGGTCACGCTCCCGGCTGAATCGCTGGTGGAGGACATATACATCAGGTTATCGATACCGTTCATGTTCTGTTCGATAACCTGCGTTACTGTGTCCTGTACCGTCTGCGCATCTGCACCCGGGTAGGTTGCGGAAATCGCTACGGCAGGGGGCGCGATGGTAGGGTACTGCGCCACAGGCAGTTGCATGATCGCCAAAGCACCCGCCATCATTAGAATGATGGCCAGCACCCAGGCAAAGATAGGTCGCCTAATAAAAAAGTTTGCCATGTCCGCTTACCTTATTGCGCCGCAGTTGCTGCCGGAGCATCGGTAGTGGCTTTAACCTGCACGCCAGGACGTGCTTTCTGTAAGCCGCTCACGATGACTTTATCGCCGGGTTTTAAACCGTCGCTAATCAGCCATTTGTCGCCAATGGCTTGCGCAGCGACAACGGCACGAGACTCAACCTGGTTCTTGTCGTTAACGACCATCACTGTGGCATCACCACGCGGAGTACGCGTTACACCTTGTTGTGGAACGAGAATGGCATTGGGCTGTACACCTTCATCGATACGCGCACGCACAAACATGCCCGGTAACAGGGTGTGCTGCGGGTTAGGGAACACGGCTCTGAGGGTGATGGATCCGGTGCTTTCATCAACCGTAACGTCAGAAAATTGCAAAGAGCCTTTCAGCGGGTAGGCCTGGCCATTTTCCATCACCAGTTCAACAGCGCTGCTGGTGCTGTCTTTATGCAGACTACCTTGTTCAATGGATTGCTTGAGGCGCATAAAGTCGTTGCTGGACTGCGTGACATCGACATAAATAGGATCAAGTTGCTGAACGGTAGCTAGCTCTGTTGCCTGACCATTGGTGACCAGCGCCCCTTCAGTGACGTTGGATTTACCGATACGCCCGCTAATTGGCGATGTGACTTTGGTGTAGGCAAGATTAATGCGAGCGCTTTCAACGGCTGCTTTTGCTGCAGTAACAGAAGCATCTGCCTGACGCGCATCAGCAATGGCCTGATCGTACTCTTGTTGGCTGATGTACTTAGTGCCGACCAGCGGGATGTAGCGTTTCACGGTTAAATGCGCAATGGCAGCAGCCGCTTCACTCTTCGCCAGCTCACCTTTGGCGCTGTCATAGTCTGCCTGGTAGGTTGCGGGATCGATCTGATAGAGCGATTGACCTGCTTCAACATCACTCCCTTCGGTGAAGTTCCGTTTAAGTACAATCCCACTGACCTGAGGGCGGACTTCTGCAATACGGAATGAGGTCGTTCGTCCCGGCAGTTCAGTTGTCACGGCTAAAGGGGCCGACTCAACGACATGGACAGTAACCTGTGGCTCGGCAGGATGAGCTTGTGTATCCCCCTGATCGTTACAACCGGCGAGTAATGCAGCGGAGATGATGATGAATGAGGGCAGGAGTGAGAACCTGGCATTTTTCGTCATTACTATTCCTTAAAAAACCGAAAGCTCGTTATTTACCGGGTGAGGCGAGGGAGATAACGTGCACAAAAAATAATAGTTGGCTATCCTACAAATTATTAGCTTGCGATGTAAGCAATACTTATTTATGGGGGCGATGCACGGCACGTAAAAACAAAAAAAGAGTAATCAGCTACCGACTTATTATGTCGTTAATAGCAATACTATGATGCGCATAAATACATATTGAAATGATTATGTGATTGGTGAATGTATTGGTGTTGTTTATTCGTTTTGATTATTTGTGTGTAATCAGCACAATGAAATAGTTTAGATCTCGTTTAAACAATCTCCAGGTGATACATTTATTCCGTATAGTAAATATTAAATAAGAAAGTTAATCATTCTCTACTCTGCCTCAGGCATTCGGAACTATGGCCAGAAAAACGAAAGCTGATGCCCTCAAAACGCGCCAGCTCCTGATTGAAACAGCGATAGCGCAGTTTGCCGTGCGCGGCGTAGGCAATACAACGCTAAACGACATTGCGGACGCCGCCAACGTGACGCGGGGGGCGCTTTACTGGCATTTTGAAAACAAGACCCAGCTGTTTAATGAGCTATGGTTACAACAACCTCCTCTCCGCAACCTTATTCAGGAAAAACTCATTGGTCGTTGGGGAGATAATCCTTTGCAGCGGTTGCGTGAGAAATTAGTTGTAGGTTTGCAATATATTGCTGAGAATCCTCGTCAGCAGGCATTAATGCAAATTTTATATCATAAGTGTGAATTTCATAACGATATGATATCAGAGCAGACAATTCGCGATAAAATAGGACTGAGTCATCAAAGTATTCGTGAGTCTTTACAGCAGTGTGCGGTTAACAATCTGATCGCTACCAGCCTTGATCTAGACGTTATCATCATTATTTTGCATGGCAGTTTTAGCGGAATAATAAAAAACTGGTTAATGAATCCAGCGAGTTATGATCTCTACCAACAAGCACCTGTATTAGTCGATAATGTATTAAAAATGTTAAGCCCTGATGGTTGCATGCTGCAATTGATTCAGGGTGAGGATCAGGCTGGCTAGATTCTGCCGCCATGGACTGACGGCAGTTACAGAACGGTAAGCACCGGGCGCACTATTCGAGGTCGACGCAATTGACCAGCTTGAGGGGATTCACTGAGTTCATATTCCGGCACTTGTCGTGCTCTGTTGTCATTAACTCTATCCACTGAATGAGTAGTGCATCAAAAAGAAAAACAAAGACAGCAAAAACAACCAGCCACCAATACTTGCGAATCATTACCAAATCCTGTGTATTCATGCCCAAGTGTGCAGGGAATATACACGAAATCTAAAAGCTGAGAAGCAGACTTACAATGCTTTTACTTTGCTGAAATTCCATCGCTCTTTTCCGGTAATCGACTCTTTTTAGACAGGTTTTTCGTCTTGCGTTTTTTCACCTTTGCAAGCTCATTCTCTGAAAAATGGGAGCTAATACGCAGTCTCCGCAGTCCCATTTTTACGTATTCATCATTGATTTCAATACCGACAAACTGACGCCCCAAACCCACTGCGGTTGCCCCGGTAGTGAAGCTACCCGCGAACGGATCTAACACCCAGTCGTTTGGATTCGAGGAGGCCAAAATGATGCGTTCCAGCAGAGCTTTAGGCTTTTGGGTTGGATGGTTTTCGTATTCATCCATCAGGTAGCGGACGCGTGGAAATTCCCAGACATTACCCGGTACTTTTTTATGATTGTAGGGTTGAGGTGGGTTCTTTCTGTAATCGATCAGCGCGCGTTTCGCCCCCGTTTTTGCTTCAACCAAAATATCATCACGGTTAAATGTATAACTTTTTGGGTCTTTGACCATCATCAGGATCGGTTCATACATGGAGCCAAAGTACTTTTTGGCCTGTACTCCCGAGCTATCATAGGCCCACACAATACGGCTTTTGATGGTAAAAAGCTGTCGGCATTTGAGATCGATGTACGGCATGTTCTCCGTACTGTTCATGATGTACATGGTGCCTTGTGGCTTTAATATTCGATGGCATTCATCAATGCACTCGAACAGCCAGGCCAGAAAGCTCTCTTCGTCCCAGGATTCTACCAACCCGTCAAAATCTTTCCCGATGTTATAAGGCGGGTCGGCAAAGATCAGATCGATGCTTTCAGACGGCAGCTTTTTCAGTTCAGTTAGCGCATCACCTTGGATTATCTTTTTTGATTCATCACCAAAGTAGACAGGTTCACATCTTGCTTTCATCACCAAAGCCTCCGTGTGACGCGAATAAAAAAGGCGCTTCCCCATGCCGAGTAGCGCCTTTTAAAACAAACATTTCGCTGATTAGTATCAGTTCATGCCGTATTTTTTCAGTTTTTTACGCAGCGTACCACGGTTGATGCCCATCATCAGGGCAGCACGGGTCTGGTTACCGCGGGTGTATTGCATCACCATGTCCAACAGGGGCTGTTCTACTTCAGCCAGTACCAGCTCATAGAGATCGTTAACATCCTGACCATTCAATTGAGCAAAATAGTTCTTCAGTGCCTGTTTAACCGAGTCACGCAGGGGTTTTTGAGTTACCTGATCCTGAGAGTTAACGGTAGAAACGGTCAGTACGTCAGAATTTACGCGTTGTTCGAACATAGTTCTGTCAGCTCTTTATTTCTGTTTACGCAAAATTTTCGAAGTATGCCTCCAACGCCGCCAGCTGTTCGCTGGAATCTTCAATGGCGTTGAATGTGCGCCGAAACTGGTCATCTGGAGCGTGTTCCTGGAGATACCAGGATACGTGTTTACGCGCAATTCGGTACCCTTTTGCCTGACCATAAAAGTCGTGCAATTCCCGAACATGCGCACAAAGCAAGCGCTTCACCTCTGCCAGAGGCAGCGGGGGCAGCAGCTCCCCAGTGTCCAGATAATGCTGGATTTCCCGAAAGATCCAGGGTCTTCCCTGAGCTGCACGTCCTATCATCAGGGCATCCGCCCCCGTATAGTCGAGTACAGCTCTGGCTTTATGCGGGTCAGTAATGTCGCCATTCGCGATAATCGGAATGGAAACTTTCTGCTTAACTGCCCGAATACTGTCGTACTCAGCATCTCCATTGAACAAACAGGCGCGGGTGCGTCCATGAATGGTCAGAGCCTGAATGCCACAGTCTTCAGCCAGTTGGGCAATCTCTACGCAGTTACGGTGTTCCGGAGCCCAGCCGGTGCGAATCTTGAGTGTGACAGGAACGTCCACTGCATTGACGACCTCGGTTAGTATCGATTCCACTAAATCCGGGTACTGCAAGAGGGCTGAACCTGCGAGCTTGCGATTCACTTTTTTAGCCGGACACCCCATATTGATATCAATAATCTGGGCGCCGCTTTCCACGTTAATACGTGCGGCATCAGCCATCTCAACAGGGTCGCTACCGGCAATTTGCACCGTGCGAATTCCTGGCTCATCAACGTGCACCATACGTAAACGAGATTTGTCGCTTTCCCAAACCTGCGGGTTAGAAGACATCATCTCGGATACCGTCAATCCTGCTCCCATCTCATAGCACAGCGTCCTGAATGGTCTGTCAGTGATGCCAGCCATAGGTGCTGCGATCAGGCGATTTCTGAGCTGGTATTGTCCGATGCGCATGAGTTAAGAAATGACCATACTGTGACTGCAAGGCGGCGTATATTACGCATTTTTTGCATGAGATGAAAGGCCAAACTTTGACCAATCCACTGAGGTGGATCAATGAATTGCCGTAAATCTGAGCGGGTGAAAATAATTAATCATATAAATCATTGC
>NZ_JANEWI010000059.1:0-11872 GCF_028069775.1 Citrobacter sp. Igbk 17
AGCCTTAATTAAGAGCGTCTTAATATTCATTTTCACCCACTAACCAGCCAAAATAAGTCATTTTAATAACCATCACCCCACATCTCGTCTATTGAAGCATGCTAGCAACGTCTTTGCTATCCACCAGCAGCAAGATTTCCAGTTCGGCGATGCGCTTTGTAGCATATTCCAGTTGAGGTTCCATCACTTCTATCCCTGATGCTGTTCAGTTTTAATATGAAGGCGCTGCTCCCCGTCTTTCGGTTCAGGCCATTGACGTTGTTTGTTAACTGCCAGCTTTTCTACCATCGCCTTGGTAATCTGCTCATCACTGATACCGGCACGACGTTGCGCATCCCATAACAGGAATTGCATGTCAGCCCATTCGCTCAGATCGCCGGGTTCAGCAGCCGCCTCGAGCGCTTCTTTGGAAAGGTGCTTCAGCGGACCAACTGGACCGACATCGCCGAAAGTAGCCTTTGACCATACTGCATGCTCACGACGTACCTGTTCGCGGGCAATCACTACAGCAATCACCTTCACAGCATCAGCCATTGCGTAGCCGAGATTACCGCCGTGGCTTTGTGCTGATGCTTTGCTGAGTATTTCGCGTATATGGTGCAGGCGATCGAGTGATACAGGACCGTGCGCCGGGTGGTTGTTAGTTGTCATGCTGCATACTCCTGATTATTTATTTCTACGCAGCACGCTGAATGCTGCAGCTGCCACTCGCGGAACTTGTCCATTTCCAAGGGCTTTAATTCTGTCCACCCGATGGGCCATCCCATGAACCACTCGACCCATTCCGGGTTCAGTTGTCCATCCTGGCGTGGCAGTGACCCATTTGGTAATGGGCGCATCTTTATCGCACTCGGCAAGTCCGGAGTTCTGCGCAGACGCTCGCTTGGACAGTCTCCGCGGATCGTTGCCTTCGCTGTAGGCCACAATCCACATCCTGTCTCTTTCATGGGGCGCTCCGCAGTTCGATGCTGAAAGACGGAACCACTTGCAGCCATACCCCATTTCGGCAAGGTCACCAATGACCACGGCAAGACCTTTTCCTCTGAGTCGTGGAGAGTTTTCCACGCAGACAAATGCAGGTCGTACTTCACTGACGATTCTAGCCATTTCTGACCACAGTCCGGAACGGTGTCCATCAATGCCGGCACCATGACCATTTGCGCTAATGTCCTGGCATGGAAACCCGCCAGAAACGACATCAACAATTCCACGCCACGGTTTCCCGTCAAAACTGCACACGTCAGACCAAATCGGGAAAGGTCGGAGGATTCCATCATTTTGTCGTTGCGCGAGAACTTGTGCGGCGTAGGCATCACGTTCAACTGCGCAAACTGTTCTCCAGCCAAGGAGGTAGCCGCCGAGTATTCCCCCGCCAGCGCCTGCGAAAAGAGCCAACTCATTCACATGCTCCTCCCAGGCGTTCCCCCTTCACGCCAATGCCAGCGGCGATTGCTGACTCTTCATGTGCGCGTTTAGCAGCGTTAAGGATTGCTGCCAGTGGTGTATATCCGCCATCTATTCGGATTGTGTTGTGGATGCCCGCCATTGTGTCGCGCAATTTACTGTTGCTCGCAGACAGTTCTGCTATGCACGTCTCTGCGGCTTCCAGCGCATCCAGCAATGCCAGAACGGTGTCAGGGTTAGCAGCCTGCGAAAACTCACGGTTTGCTTCCGCATCCGGACCTTCAAAGTGCGCGATGATGAAGTTGCCGTTGGCCTGGTCGTCAGAACTGCAAATAGCCTCCCAGCCATCGCCAGACTCTTTAATCCATTCTCCGGCACTTGCTGCCCGCGATTTGCTGCGCAGCGCCTGTTTGTTGAGTGCTGTCATTGTGCTGCCTCCAGTTTTGATTTGCGCAAAGCTTCTTTGTAACTTGCCTTCGCTGCCTTTTTGGTGTCGCACCAATCGCCTTCAACATCACGACGTGGGTAGCCATAAGCCGCATCGTATGAGCAGCGAAACATTCGGCATTTTCCATAACGGCTGTATTCGACTTCAGGCAGTCGATATCCCAACAACCATTCACTGAATGGCTGGCAGCTATCAGCATCAAGATATTCTTCGTATCTAGTGCGTTTCTTTGGCTCTGGCAGTGCAGAAATTGCCGTTGCTTCACCTTTTTCTGTGACGTGGTAAAGCGTTCCGCCTCCTACGAAATCAGGCGCAGGACGGGAGGTAGCTAAACCATCAGATACCAGTTCTTCCCACTTCTCGTTATCCGTATGCCCTTCTCCTGCGAGGAAATAATTACGGTATGGCGTGCGGTTCCGCTCATTGATGCCCAGCGCATGCTGCATGAGTTCAATTCCAGTGCTCATTTGGCCTCCTGGCGAATCTCATCAGCAAACATCTGAGCGCGGCAGGCTTCACCCTCGAGAGCATCAGCAGCACGTAAATCATCACGCTCTCTAGCAATTCTTGCAGCAGTTTTGCGGCGCAATACCAAAGCTTCCACACCCTGCGCCCGCACTTCAGCCAGGAAAGCGTCGGTGGCTGGGGTTTCATGTTCAAGCACAAAGCCTAATTGGCGTAATTTCAACCCGCTAACATAATCAGCCTCGCTTACCCCTGCGATGCTGTTAATTCTCTCGTAAACGGCACTCGCCTCGTCATGTAACGCGATACCTTTTCGTTTCAGTCTACCGTTCTCCGCCCCAAGCTTAATGATTTCCTGAACTTTCAGATTTATAGATTTTTTCATCTCAGCCATTAGCTCAACTTCGTGACTCGGTAGTTGCCTGTAAGAAATGATGTCCGCGCAATCCCCAAGGTGCAGCCATCCGCCAAATGCAGAGGCTTCGTCCGTGTCGGTGCTTTTATCTGCAAAAATAACGCTAACTACAGCGTCACTGGATACAGGCTGATCACCGCCTGACCATTGAACCCAGTCCCCAGATTTATCTTCCCGTGGTTCGACAGCCAGCTCCCTGCACTTGCTCTCGGCGTTAGCGAGCTGTACTGACAGTTCGAGCACCTGCTGCTCAAGTTCTTCGTATGTTGGTTTCATGCTGGCATTCTCCCCACGATATCCATTACCCGGCGCATAACTGCACTTCCCCGAAAATCAGCTGGTAACTCGTTCACAGACTTACTCGAGCCGTATGAGAATCGCTGGAGATCGAATTCAATCACGGCCTTCTGGTCCCGGAACAGACCGAGACGACCGTAACGAATGAGTTCGCCGCGTTCGGCTGCTACGCGGAAATACTTCTCAGCCGTCTGACGGTGCAGCGATAACATCTGTGATGCCTCGCTAACGGTTAAACGACCGCGGATTCTCACCTCTTCGATGATCACCCGGATAAGTGCCGCCTGCTCTTCTGGTGTATTTGGTCTTGGCATGCTTACCCCCTGAATCCGGTTGGGATGGTTTTATCTGGCTCGGAAATGCGGTTTACATCCCTGCCCGTTTTGCGGTCGTTGAGAGCGAACTTCGGTTTGAACAGTCCCTGGTACCCGTTGGCGATACTGGTGTTGATCACATCAACCGGGTCATGCCCTTCGTCCAGGCATGCCTTCAGCAAGCAAAAAGCCTTGATGACGGTCAGCTCGGTTTTAATGGACTTGCCTGACTGCTGGCGATATGTGACCCATTCTTTCCACGACGCAGCATTCAGCCATTCGGGAAGCTCGACATCCAGCGGGTTGAATTTTGCTGACCTATCTTTTTTTGCAGATTCAGAACCGCCGATGATCAGAACTCCCTGTTCAGTACGCCTTACGATGTCGCTACGGCGTAACACGCAAATGCCCATCTCAACTGCGCCAAGTTTCAGTAGAGATTTTTGGCGTGGGGAATTTCGATCAAGCTCGATACCACACTGAGTCCCATGTCCATCAGTCACGACGATATCAATCCTCCCTTCACACCCATCACCGCGTTCAGGAACCGGATACTCACGGTGAAAATCCAATCCGACAGCTTGCAACGTGGCGATCGCAGAATCGTGAAATTCCGATGCCGAACCCCCCGATAATTTCCCTTCGAGTAGACCGGCAACGTAATCCCGAAAAGCCCTTCCAGATGGGAAGGGTTTGGGTTGGGTTAGATCTGTATTTATATTTGTATTTGGAAGAATGTCTTTGGTGTTCCCTGTTTTCAGGGATACCTCTCCCTGTTTTTGGGGATGGTTATCCCCGTTTTCAGGGATGGCTGAATGGGTAAAATTGCTATCCCTGAATTCAGGGATGGTAATAACCCATGTAACAACTTCAGCAGCAGGAAACACCGCTGGACACTTCGTGCAATTTGGCTTGGTATACGCCCATTTATCCAGGCTGGTGTTAATCCCTATGTATCTGGTTTGCCCAATTCGGCGCAGGATGATGATGTTCCGATAGGCAAGGCTAAGCACGGCTTCAGATACGTGTTTCACCTTCAGCGTCGTTTTGTCTGCAATGAGGCTATTGGCGATGCGGTCTGATTTCTTAGACCAGCCATAGGTCAGGCGAACGATAGCATTCAGCACCCGGAACTCGCGCCCGGATAGCTCGACGATACACAGGGCATCCTGAATCTGGTTGGCTAAGCGTAGATAGCCTTTCTCCAGTTCAGCCATGCAGCTCTCCTGTACCCCCTGCCGCGTGGGGAATTTGTATATTTCAGCGGTATTTGACATACTGTTCTCCGCAATTACGCACAGTTTTTGCACCTGAAAGCCGTTGGTGTTAGCGCACCGCGGCTTTCGCCATTTTTGAACCGGTCATATAGCCCCCAGCATCATCTGCACCATTTCCATCAGCGGACCGGTTAACCCAGGGTCAACGCGGTACATCTCCACAATCCCCTCACTCAGCTCTTTCAACTTCTGATGACGTGGCGCATCCATCGCGACGGCAATCTTCGCTTCACTGGTTTCCTTCTCCAGCCGAGCCAGACGGGCCATAACGTTGTCTTCTGGCAGCAGGCGATTGCGGAACTCAAGTGGAAGGACAGCAAGAATTGCCGGAGTCAGTTGGCGAACGTTTTCGCGGTACCGTTCGCTGTTGAAATGGTTATCGAGGAAGCGGAAAAGCTTCTGACGCTGCCGACTGAGGTCACCAGGGAAAGTGATCTCGCCTCCCCCTTGCGCCCGGTACTCTTCGATGATCAGAGCCGTAACTAGGTCCTGACCATCTACACCCGCCCATGCACGAACGGCATCTCGGACCTGGTCATGTTTATTTACCGAGACAAGTTGATTGCGATTTATCATCGCCGCCGATTGATATCCGCTATTTTGATGAAATGATAGTGAATGCACGTTTACGTCCTCGTTTCTTGCACTGGTATGGCATCGGTTGGATTGGGATATAAGTCAGGCCGCAACTCATGCGGTGTGACTCCCGTAAGCTCAAAAACAGAGCGAATGTGATCGGGCGGAATGCCAGTTTTCTTCCAGTTGGAAATTGTCATTTTTGAAAATCCAAGCGCTCTTCCGAGTGCCGCACCTGTACCAAACTTTTGAATCGCTTTCTCAATACCAGTCATAGGACCTCCTTAGATGGAAAAAGTAAAGCATCATTTTACCAATAAATCAATCAATGGATGCCTACCTACTGGTAAAGCAATCATTTACACTAGTGAAATGAGCGAAAACACAATGACTACTGGACTGATCTCCAGGCTTACTGAACTAAACCGGAAAGGTTTCTCTAAAACTGAGATGGCCAGGGTTGCCGGTGTCAGCAAGCAGGCTGTTTCCAGTTGGTTCAAAACAGGAAGAATCAGCAAAAGTTCTGCATTAGCGGTTGCTGATGCTGCTGGCGTATCCGTCCCTTGGTTACTTGGCGAGGATGTCGGAGAGAAGGATGGTCTGAAGCCTGACGAACAGCGCCTGCTGGAGCTCTACCGCCAACTGCCAGAAGAAGAACAACAGAACGTGTTGCGGATCGTATCTCTGCGGTTGAAAGAACTCGATGAGCTCTACGCCAAGTATATGGGGCGGAGGATTAAGGGTGATGTGGAGTAACTACCCTATAGTTAGGCTCTGCTCGACCACACATTTCGATGCCTAACAAACTAGAACGGCCCCGCTTACGAACTTGAAGCATGGGGAGAAAACTTGGCTATGCTCGCCATGAGAGACTGGAATAGAAAAAGCCAAGAATATTATAGATATACTTTAATTTCATGAGGTTTACATGTCTTCTTTGTGGGGTAAAAAGCAGATGGCAGAAGAACAAGATCCAAACAACAGCGAACCGGACCCGGAACAAGGAAGTTTATTTGAATTAGAGTTCAATGAATATACTCCATCGAACTTGGGTACTGTGCATCTTTCTGGTTTTGCCATTGCCACTGATGAGATGGAGTATGCGGTTAAAAGTATGAAAGCTGCACCTCCTTTTCCTGTACAAAACCCGACTCAAGTACCTGCTGCAGAGTGGTTTTGCACAAATTTGGCTGAAAGGTGCGGTATTGCAACTCCTGTTTGTAAGGTTCTTAAGTGCATCGCTGATGGCGAGTATGTATTTGGCTCTCGTATTGAGTTTTCTGCATGGAAGTCAGGACTTAACGGCCCGCAATGGATCAATTTGCTGGCAAACGCCTCTGAGTCATTGAAAAAACAGCTATGGGCAATTTATGCATTTGACCAATTCGTGTACAACATTGATCGCCATCTCAATAATTATCTTTACATGGAGAATACGCGCGGTCATATCATAGTAAAAACGTTCGATTTTAGCTTGAGCTCTTTTGTTATCGGTTGGCCACGTAGCACCCCGCACACACTTCCTACGGACTCAAGCACATCAACAAACTGGTCTATAGCTAAGCAATTTGTCGGGGATACACCAGAATTAAGAATGTGTGCATTGTCAGTACTTGACAAGATTGAGAAAATTGGAGTTGCTACAATCTCTGATATACTGGAATCTATGCCTGTCGCATGGATGCCACCAATGCATAAAGAATATTTTCTGAAGTGGTGGGATAGTGAGGAAAGAATTGAGCGAATAAACGCTATAAGACTGGAGATAACCTCTTGAAAACCTTCAAATACAGCTTAATCAGAGTTACGCCTAATCTTGAGAAAGGTGAAACGATTAACGTTGGCTTGATCGTTTACCACGACTCCGACATAGACGTACGCATGCTTAATTCAGTTTCAAAGCTTAAAGCAATTGATAAAGGTCTTTCACACAATTACTTGGAAGATCTTTCAAACTCACTTTTTGATTTATCACACAAAATAAATGACGTTGAACTTCTTCCCTGCCTTTTTAAGGGATCGTTATCATTATCTTCTTTTGGTATGTTTACCATTCAAAGCAATGATAATTACGAAACAAAAATTACTGATTTGATGAATAGGTTAGTAAATCCACAAAAACAATCTCACAAGCAACTGAAAAGAAAAGTTTTCTTTGAAATAAAGTCAACATTCATGCAGCACGGAATCTTTAGCAAATACTCTGAAGACCTTTATCAGCACAAGATTGTTGCTAACTATCCTATAAGCGATGACGAAGGTTTAGTTGCAGATTTCTTGCTTAAGAATGGCAAATACCATCTGACTGAAACTTTAGATTTCCGTTCAGAAAATATTAAAAAACAAATGGGTGAGGCTGCCGTGAGTGCTTTAACAATCTCAAAAGCATGTGAAATTTACAAATATAATATTGACTCATTTGTTATTTATGCAGCGGAAACTACAGCACAAGAAAAAACAGCAAAACAGCAAATAAATCTTCTTGAAAAACATGCAGATAACCTTATAAACGCGTACAGTAAAGAAGATATGAATTTTTATTATGAGAAGATGTTAAACGCTGCGTCAATGCTTCAGTAATTTAGTTTATGAATCCAACCCGGCCACCGCGCCGGGTTTCTTTTGCCTACCCTTTTCTTCGCATTTCCTCAGCTGCAAATCTGAACACCTGTCGCCAAAAATCGTTCTGCTCAACATCCTCCAACGACTCCAACATTGAAATGATCGCCTCAGTAGTTGGCGCGTCTCCATGTGATATCAGATTCAGCGTCGCTCTCCCCACCGCCTGACATACATCATTGTAACCCACGTAGAACTTTTCCATAGTCCACCCTCATTGGTGTTTTTTTAATCATATACATTTTCAGCACACATCCACACCAAAAATCCGCATAAATATCGCACACGGTACAGCTATGCTTTACTTATTACATCCGCATTGCTTGACTTGATAGTAAAGCGGTGTTTTACTTACCCCATCAACACAACCACCGAGGCAGGACGCACACGAAGTAGCCGTCCGGGGCATACGAACACCGGAATGGGGTGGTGAGATTAACGCGCAGTAGGTTTGAAACGTTCCGCCAGCCTGGCGACAAGGGCAAAAGGGGATTGAGATGCAAAACAATCACGCAATACCAAACAGCGGTCGCGCAGTTGCAATGCGTAACCAGCGCACCGGCGCAGCATGGCTGGTCTCTTTTGATTACCGCGAAAGCATGTACTGGCACGAACCGCAGGGAAACCTGCGTCATATCCGCCGTCCATATGCTTCCCGCACCATTGAACCGAATCTGGTTCCGGCAGGTACGCACTGATGAACACTCTTTTCGCGTTAGTGCTGACCATAGGCATGACCAATGGTGATTTTCAGGATGTTGTACTGGGTGTTTATGGCGACCAGAACCTTTGTGAGCAGGCAGCTGTTGAGCAACAGGTTTCGGGAAATTGCTATCCGGTAGACGGGATCATCCGCAGCGAAGAAGATCCGGCGGAAACGATGGCCAAGTTCTGAGGAAATGATGATGCAGACCAAATGCGGTTATTGCAGCAAGCCGGTTAAACCGGAAGAAGTAATCAAAAGCACCCTTCTCTATCGCAACGGCTCACTGCTGGCGCGCAAAGAGAAAGAGTATTGCTCCAAGCGTTGCGCTTCGCACGACCAGATGGCTCACGAAGGCTAACGTAAAACCCGCGCAAGGCGGGATCTACGTCCGGTGCCACCGACCAAAGTTACACCGGAAACAACATTAAAACCAAAGTTAACCCAATGGGCGCTATCAATGGCCCGGGGATTCTAACACCCAAAAATGAGGATCTCACATGGAATTTCCATATGTAGTTAAAGCCACACAAAAGTCGGGAAAGCCTGATGCTTTTGTCTGGTTCACTGCAAAAACCGAGGCTCGCGCCAATCTGATGCTGGATGTTGCGCTGGAAGATGCAGGCATCGAAACCGGCCGTGGTAAGGACTATGCCAAACCAATTCGCACTGATTTTCCTGTTGTTGATGACCTGCCAGAAGAAGGTGAAGTTGATTTCACCTGGTGCGATCGTTACGAACTGGCCGAAGACCAGCGCACCTGGAATGTGAAATTGAAAGCTGATAACGCGGAGCAGGAAGAAAACCACCAGGCTGATGACAATATCGTTGATGGTGAAACCGGCCATGCAGACGAATCCCAGCAGGCAGAACAGCCGCAGTTGATCACCGTCGCCACTCTATCCTTGCGCCAGCGTATTTTGGCTCAGTTCATCTCTGATGAATACGCTTATCACATCGATGCTGAGCAAAAGAAAATTATTCAGGGACTCGAGCTGGACGTGGATAACAGCTACGTCCAGAACCTGCTGCTTGCTGCTGAAAACGTGGAGTTTTTCAAGAATGCTGCTGAGATTGACATCTCCCGGGTTGTAGCCGCTCTGAAAACCGTCTTCCCGGTCGAAGGGAAACGGACTGAACTGTCTCTTGTTATGCGGTTCATCAGGATCTGGTTCAACACAGAACATATTGACCGTGGGCTGTTGGTTAAAGAGTGGCAGAAAGGCAACCGCGTTGCACAGATTCAACGCACTGACGTCAAAACTAATGCTGACGGTGGAAATAAGACCGATCGCAATACCGACTACGTCCACACACTGGACACTCTGGATGTTGAAATTGCGCTGGCCACCTTGCCAATGGATTTCAATATCTACGACATTCCAGGTGGGGTCTACCGTCGCGCTAAAGAGATTGTCAGCAAAAAAGAAAGTCCGTTCAGCGAATGGTCTGAGGCGCTGCGCAAAACCGCTGGCATCCTGGACTATTCACGCGCCGCCATCTTTGCACTCATCCGCGGGACATCATCCGAATTGGTTAACTTTCCTGGGCGGTTGCGGGCATATATCAATGCCAATCTAACTGAAAATGACCACTCAAATCCCTCAGAAGAAACGCTGGCTGATGCTGGTCATGCGCCGGACATCAGCTGGGAAAATGAAGTTAATGAGCAGGTCGCTGCAGAGCAGAAAACAGCTGCTAAACAGCCACAAATCGCCAACATGGGCAACGGCGTATTCTCCATAGAAGGCCTGATGGGTGATCAACAAACGCAAACAGATGACCGTTCACCAGTTAATGAGGAAACCACCAGCGATGTGCAGATGGAAGAAACTGTCAGTGATGAAGAACAGGCTGGTGATGAAGTGCAGTCAGGCGAAAGCAGTCTGGAAACTGGTGAAGAGTCAGATACCGGCCAGCAGGCCGATGTAAACCAGAATACGGATTCTGTCGCCCAAAATAGCGATTCTGTAAACCAAACCGAACCGGTTGCGGCACAAACCGAGCCAGAAACGCAATCAGACGAACCGGCTGTTGTGTACCCTGCTTACTTCGAGCCTGGCCGCTATGAAGGGCTGCCGAACGAGGTTTATCACGCAGCGAACGGTATCAGCTCTACCCAGGTGAAAGATGCGCGCGTGTCGCTGATGTACTTCAATGCACGCCATGTAGAGAAAACCATTATCAAAGAACGCTCTCCTGTTCTGGACATGGGAAACCTGGTACATGCGCTGTCGCTGCAACCTGAACAATTAGATGCAGAATTCAGCGTTGAACCGGTTATTCCAGAAGGTGCATTCACCACAACGGCAACGATCCGCACGTTTATCGATGAGTATAACGCCAGCCTGCCGGCGCAACTGTCAGCCGACGACATCAAAGCGCTGCTTGAAGAATACAACGCCACACTACCGGCACAGCTGCCGCTCGGCGAGTCACTGGAAGAAACAGGGCAAAGCTACATGGCGCTGCCTGCTGAGTACCAGCGTATCGAAGCGAACCAGAAGCAGACCGCTGCGGCGATGAAAGCCTGCATCAAGGAATACAACGCCACTCTGCCTGCTCAGGTGAAAACCAGCGGTAGCCGTGATGCGTTACTCGAGCAGCTGGCAATCATCAATCCCGACCTGGTGGCGCAGGAAGCGCAGAAGCCACAGCCGCTAAAAGTGTCCGGTACCAAAGCGGATCTGATTCAGGTCGTTAAGTCTGTTAATCCGGACGCCGTCTTTGCCGACGAACTGCTGGATGCGTGGCGCGAGAATCAGCAGGGGAAAGTACTGGTCACCCGCCAGCAACTGAGCACCGCACTGGCCATTCAGAAAGCCCTGCTACAGCACCCAACCGCCGGGATGCTGCTTCAGCACCCGAGTCGCGCCGTTGAGGTCAGCTATTTTGGCTTTGACGATGAAACCGGTCTGGAAGTCCGCGTTCGTCCAGACCTTGAGATCGACCTGGACGGCGTTCGCATCGGTGCCGACCTGAAAACCATCAGCATGTGGAACGTTAAGCAGGAAGGCCTGCGCGCCAAGCTGCACCGGGAAATCATCGACCGTGACTACCACCTGAGCGCCGCCATGTATTGCGAGACCGCAGCACTGGACCAGTTCTTCTGGATTTTTGTCAACAAAGACGAGAACTACCACTGGATTGCCATCATCGAGGCATCCGCCGAACTGCTGGAGCTGGGCATGCTTGAGTACCGCAAATCGATGCGCGCTATCGCTACTGGCTTTGACACTGGCGAATGGCCAGCACCGATCACCGCTGATTACACCGACGAACTGAACGACTTCGACCTGCGCCGCCTTGAAGCGCTGCGTCTGGCTTAAGGGAGGATTTGACCATGCAAAATAC
>NZ_JANEWI010000006.1:0-158697 GCF_028069775.1 Citrobacter sp. Igbk 17
AAATAATATAGGGATAATAGCCAAAAAGAAAATCATAAATACATTCAACCGCCCCGCTGGTATGGCTGGAGAACGAGGATACCAGCGAGGCAGCTTCCGTTATTATTTCTCTGGCAATTTAATATCTTTGAACATAGCTTCAATGTCATCGTTGGAACGCAACGCCACCGCCGTATCCACCACATCGCGTGTCAGATGCGGTGCGAAACGCTGAATGAAATCATACATGTAGCTGCGTAAAAATGTGCTGCGACGAAAACCAATTTTCGTGGTGCTGTGACTGAAAATATCATGAGCATCAACACGCACCAGATCCGGATCAGAGAGAGGATCCACTGCCATGCTGGCAATCACGCCCACGCCCAGCCCCAGTCGGACATAGGTTTTTATCACATCAGCATCGGTTGCCGTAAAAACAATACGCGGCTCAAGACCCGCGCGATTAAACGCGGTATCCAGTTCTGAGCGCCCTGTAAAACCAAAGGTGTACGTCACCAGCGGATATTGCGCCAGCTCTTCAATGGATACGGAGGTTTTGCCCGCCAACGGATGGTCTGGCGTAACAACAATCGAACGGTTCCAGTGATAGCATGGCAGCATCACCAGATCATCGTACAGATGCAGTGCTTCCGTCGCGATGGCAAAATCAGCATTCCCCTTCGAAACAGCCTCGGCAATTTGCGTCGGCGATCCCTGATGCATATGCAACGAAACGCGAGGATAACGCTCAATAAAACCTTTAATCACGTTGGGCAGCGCGTAACGCGCCTGCGTGTGTGTGGTAGCAATATATAACGAACCTTTGTCGGGCCAGGTATGTTCACCAGCAACCGACTTAATGGCATCCACTTTTGACAAGACTTCGCGGGCAATACGAATAACTTCCTGCCCTGCAGGAGTCACCTGCGTCAGGTGCTTACCGCTACGGGCAAAAATCTGGATGCCAAGCTCATCTTCCAGCATACGAACTTGCTTACTGATCCCCGGCTGGGAGGTATAGAGTCCTTCGGCCGTTGAGGAGACATTAAGGTTGTGGTTTACCACCTCAACGATATAGCGAAGCTGCTGTAATTTCATGTTAAGCCATCCAGAATTGTGCCATCAGAACATCGTTTAAAAGCAGACTCACACGCGCTGCTAATACGATTTAATAATAAAAAGCCTGTCAACTATAACCACTATATCATTTATATGTACGCTGTATAGGTATGACAAAAAATAATACGCCGCAAACAAAAAGGGTCGCTTACGCGACCCTTTGAGGAGAAATTCAGCCAGAATGCTGTTATTTCTTACCTTCTACCCATTTACCGTCAACGAAAAATGCAGACCACCCGGTTGCTTTACCGTCTTTTTCCGCAGCGACATATTGCTGCTTAGTTTTACGGCTAAAGCGAACCATCGACTTATTACCATCGGGGTCCGTCTGCGGCGCATCAGCCAGGTAACGCAGTTTTTCCGGCAGACGATCGCGGAAGCGATACAACTCTTCCACTAACGGTGCACGGGTTTCACGTGATTTCGGGAAGGTGTTAGCGGCCAGGAAAATACCTGCTGCACCGTCACGCAACACGAAATACGCATCCGATTTTTCACACGGCAGTTCCGGCAACGGAACAGGATCTTCTTTCGGCGGAGCCACTTCACCGTTACGCAGGATCTTACGGGTGTTTTTACACTCGTCGTTAGTACATGCCATGTATTTACCGAAACGCCCCATTTTCAGGTGCATTTCAGAACCACATTTCTCGCACTCAACGATAGGACCGTCATAACCCTTAATACGGAACTCGCCCTCTTCGATTTCGTAACCATCACAGGTCGGGTTGTTACCACAGACATGCAGCTTACGTTTTGGATCGATCAGATAGCTGTCCATCGCCGTACCACACTTCTGGCAGCGACGCTTTGCGCGCAAGGCGTTAGTCTCAGCGTCATCCCCTTCCAGTACGTTCAGGACTTCATTCTCCGGCACCAGGTTAATCGTGGTTTTGCAACGCTCTTTCGGTGAAAGCGCATAGCCGGAACACCCAAGGAAGACACCGGTGCTGGCGGTACGGATACCCATCTTGCGCCCACATGTTGGACAATCAATGCTGGTCAGTACCATCTGGTTCGGACGCATGCCGCCTTCTTCGGGATCTTTCTCGGCTTTATCCAACTGCTGAGTAAAATCACTGAAGAAGTTGTCGAGCACACCCTTCCACTCAGCTTCGTGGTTCGCCACCTGGTCAAGGCTGTCTTCCATCTGCGCGGTGAAATCGTAGTTCATCAATTCGCGGAAGTTTTCTTCCAGACGATCGGTGACAATTTCACCCATTTTTTCAGCGTAGAAGCGACGGTTCTCAACGCGAACGTAACCGCGATCCTGAATTGTAGAGATGATCGAGGCATACGTTGATGGACGACCAATACCCCGTTTTTCAAGTTCTTTAACCAACGAGGCTTCACTGAAGCGCGCTGGTGGCTTGGTAAAGTGCTGAGCGGGTGTCAGCTCGACAAGTGTCAGTACATCGCCTTTATCCACGGCCGGTAAGATGCGATCTTCATCACCCTTACGCAGTGCAGGCATCACTTTTGTCCAGCCATCGAAACGCAGAATACGGCCACGAGCTTTCAGGCGGAAATCACCCGCGCCCACGGTTAACGTAGTGGAATCGTATTTTGCTGGCGTCATCTGACAGGCAACAAACTGGCGCCAAATCAGTTGATACAGTTTTTGAGCATCGGCTTCCATATCTTTCAGAGATTCCGCCTGAACAGCGACATCAGAAGGACGAATAGCTTCGTGCGCTTCCTGCGAATTCTCTTTGCTGGCGTACTGGTTTGCGCTTTCTGGCAGATACTTTTTGCCAAAATTATCGCTAATGTAATCACGGACCATCGCCACAGCATCCTGACTCAGGTTGGTGGAGTCAGTACGCATATAGGTGATATAACCCGCTTCATACAAGCGCTGCGCCATCATCATGGTTTTCTTCACGCCAAAGCCCAGACGCGTGCTGGCAGCCTGCTGTAACGTGGACGTGATGAAGGGGGCGCCCGGCTTGCTGCTGGTTGGCTTATCTTCGCGTTCCAGAACGCTATAACGTGCTTTTTCCAGCAGGCTTACTGCCGCGAGTGTTTGTTCGCGATTAACCGGACGGAACGGTTTATCGTTCTGGTGAGTAACCTCAAGCGGCAATGCATCACCGGCTGGCGTCGTGGTATTGGCATCAATTTCCCAGAACTCTTCGGGGACGAATGCTTTAATTTCACGCTCACGCTCAACAACCAGACGCACGGCAACCGACTGTACTCGGCCGGCAGACAGGCCACGGGCAATTTTTTTCCACAGCAGCGGCGACACCATATAGCCGACAACGCGGTCCATAAAGCGACGAGCCTGTTGTGCATTAACGCGGTCGATGTTCAGCTCGCCCGGTTTTTCAAACGCCTGACGAATAGCGTTTTTAGTAATTTCGTTAAACACCACGCGGCTGTAGCGGGTGTCGTCGCCACCGATAACTTCCCGCAGGTGCCAGGCAATGGCTTCCCCTTCGCGGTCAAGGTCGGTTGCGAGATAGATGTGGTCGGCTTTTTCAGCCAGTTGTTTCAGTTCAGAGACAACTTTCTCTTTACCAGGCAGCACTTCATAGCGCGCATCCCAGTTGTGCCACGGGTCAACGCCCATGCGGTTGACGAGAGCGCCACGTTCATCCTTTTTGGGCTTTTTAGCCGTTTTGGTGGAGGTTGAGTCGGCGCTCTTTTTAGTTGCTGAGCCACTGGTCGGCAAATCACGGATATGACCGACGCTGGATTTCACCACGTAGTCATTACCCAGATACTTGTTGATCGTTTTGGCTTTTGCCGGGGACTCAACGATGACAAGAGCTTTACCCATATTCACCTTTACCTAATTTGATTCTTCCAGAATGCGTCGCACGTTGATTCACCTTCCACTGGCGACGAGACATCGATATGGTCTCTGCGTCGGCGGATATCAACCCCTTAAACTGATTTGCGCTTGTAATGTAACTCTCATGTAACTGAGTTAACAGGCTTTTTCGCACACAAACGCTTTGGCGCGACGGAGTATTGGTCGAATGTCAAGCAAATCTGTTGCCAGATTGACGAAAGCGTCACACTGTACCTGATAAAATGCGTTACGCAACTTTATTAGCATGCAAAAACAAATCTCGCCAGTTGCAATCCCCTCCTATAGCCTTCATTTAAGTCAGGGAATATTTGCCCATAAGCTGGGCTCGGCGTAGACTAATGTCCTTGTTTAAGGAGTAAATAATGCATAAAGACACTCAACCCATCGATCGCGAAACACTGCTGATTGAAGCCAACAAAATCATTCGTGAGCATGAGGACACGCTGGCGGGGATTGTCGCCACCGGCGTAACGCAGCGAAATGGCGTGCTGGTTTTCAGCGGAGATTACTTTTTAGACGAGCAAGGGCTACCAACGCCCAAAAGCACTGCAGTGTTTAATATGTTTAAACACCTGGCGCATGTGCTTTCTGAAAAGTACCACTTGATCGATTAACGCGAGAAATGATTTGCCGGATGGCTGCGCTGCCTTATCCGGCCTACGATGTTACGAACCTGTAGGCCGGATTAGATGCGTGAGCATCGCCATCCGGCAATTGCAATTTTACATCAGGGGCTTCTGTCCCCGCTGCCACCAGCGCATAAGTAAGCGGTCTGCACTTTCTGCCGCGCTACCAGTGAAACGGTCCATCAGCTTTTTGCGCTGCATATAGCGGACGCTCAGCACTTCACGGCCATCCATCAACCCGAGAATCACTTCATCACTGGTATTGATCTCATCGACCAACCCGTTTGCCAGCGCCTGTTGCCCAAACCAGTGTTCACCTGTAGCAACCTGTTCGATGTCCAGAGTTGGACGCATACGTTGCACAAAATCTTTAAACAGATGATGGGTTTCATTCAAATCTTCACGGAATTTCTGTCGCCCTTCTTCCGTATTTTCACCAAGCAGTGTCAGCGTACGTTTGTACTGTCCAGCCGTGTGCAGCTCGATATCAATATCCTTGCCTTTCAGGAAACGGTTGAAGTTCGGGATCTGCGCCACCACGCCAATCGAGCCCACAATGGCAAACGGCGCTGAGACAATTTTATCCGCTACACAGGCCATCATATATCCACCGCTCGCTGCGACTTTATCCACCGTTACCGTCAAGGGAATCGCTTTATCGCGTAGGCGCTGCAACTGCGAGGCAGCCAGCCCATAACCATGTACCACACCACCGGGGCTTTCCAGACGCACAACCACCTGATCCTGCGGTTTCACCACCGCCAGTACCGCCGTGACCTCTTCCCGCAATGCGCTGACCTCGTGGGCATCCATACTGCCCTTAAAATCGAGCACCCAGACGCGAGGTTTTTCTGATGACGCACTGTCCCCCAGTTTTGCTTTGGCTTTGGCGGTTTTGGCCTCTAGCTTATGCTTCTTTTTCTGCGCTTTATGCCATAACTTCTGCTGATGACTATCCAGCAATGCCATCGACAGATCTTCCTTCATCTCTTTATATTGATCGCTAAGATTAATAACGCGTAATTCACCACGCTGACGCTTACGTTGTGTCGCGTTTACAATCAGCATGACAATCACCGCAATAGCCACCACAACAGTGACAATTTTTGCCAAAAACAGCCCATATTCAGACAACAATTCCACGAGACCCACCTTGGTTAAACAACGCTACTTTCGCTCAGTGTACAACAGGCGTGTAAACCCGTCTTGCTTCATCCATCCGATGCTGAATCGGCAAAAAGCATGACAAAGTGTTCATTTTGCGGTGTTATTGCCTTTGGCTGATTGAAAAACACCAGTGTTTAAGGCATAAAGCCGAAAAGTTATCGCGAACGAGATGGCCAAAGCGTCGCCGAGGAGTAGCCGTGCATTACCAACCTAAACAAGACCTGTTACAGGATCGCATTATTCTGGTCACCGGTGCCAGTGATGGTATCGGGCGTGAAGCCGCGCTTACCTACGCACGCTACGGTGCGACCGTTATCCTGCTTGGACGTAATGAAGAAAAATTACGTCAGGTTGCCCGCACCATCGCCGATGAAAACGGAACACAACCACAATGGTTTACACTGGATCTGCTGACCTGTACCGCTGAAGAGTGTCACCAGTTGGCGCAACGCCTCGCCGCACATTATCCGCGTCTGGATGGGGTGTTGCATAACGCCGGGCTGCTGGGCGATATCTGCCCGATGAGCGAACAAAATCCGCAGGTATGGCAGGATGTTATGCAGGTCAATGTCAACGCGACGTTTATGTTGACTCAGGCATTGCTGCCGCTGTTACTCAAATCAGATTCAGGATCGCTGGTTTTTACCTCCTCAAGCGTCGGTCGTCAGGGACGGGCTAACTGGGGAGCGTATGCCACCTCTAAGTTTGCAACCGAAGGGATGATGCAGGTACTGGCAGACGAATACCAGAATCGCCATCTGCGCGTAAATTGCATTAATCCAGGCGGCACGCGTACCGGCATGCGTGCCAGCGCATTCCCGACAGAAGATCCGCAAAAACTCAAAACCCCCGCCGATATTATGCCGCTTTACCTGTGGCTGATGGGCGATGACAGCCGCCGTAAAACCGGCATGACTTTTGATGCCCAGCCGGGCCGTAAACCAGGAATTGCCCAATGAGTGAAGAACGCTATCAGCAGCGCCAACAGCGCGTAAAAGACCGGGTTGACGCGCGTGTTGCGGCCGCCAGGGACGAGCGCGGAATTGTCATCGTTTTTACCGGTAATGGTAAGGGTAAAACTACCGCTGCGTTCGGCACAGCAACTCGCGCAGTGGGCCACGGTAAAAAAGTCGGTGTAGTGCAGTTCATTAAAGGTACATGGCCAAACGGCGAAAGAAACCTGCTCGAACCTCATGGTGTAGAGTTTCAGG
The DNA here is from genome assembly GCF_028069775.1 of Citrobacter sp. Igbk 17. Taxonomy (NCBI): domain Bacteria; kingdom Pseudomonadati; phylum Pseudomonadota; class Gammaproteobacteria; order Enterobacterales; family Enterobacteriaceae; genus Citrobacter; species Citrobacter sp. Igbk 17. Next base: position 6,924 of record NZ_JANEWI010000006.1, read on the forward strand.
TGATGGCGACCGGGTTTACCTGGGAAACACAGAATCGTGAAGCTGACACCGCTGCCTGTCTGGCCGTATGGGAACACGGTAAACGAATGCTGGCCGATCCTGAGCTGGATATGGTTGTGCTGGATGAACTGACGTATATGGTGGCCTACGACTACCTCCCGCTTGAAGAGGTGATCAACGCCTTAAACGCGCGCCCGGCCCAGCAGACGGTCATAATTACGGGTCGTGGATGCCATCGCGATATTCTGGAGTTAGCCGACACGGTCAGCGAGTTGCGTCCGGTCAAGCATGCTTTTGAAGCGGGCATTAAAGCCCAAATGGGGATTGATTACTAATAGCAGGCCGGATAAGGCGCTTGCGCCGCATCCGGCTCCACGCTAACGCCTGATAGCGCTTTGCTTATCAGGCCTGTTTATGATTAACCGTTGTTGCTGCGTCCACCCGGGCGACGGCTGCTGCCGACCTGAGAGTGACGTTTCACCGCACGGCGGATCTGATTCGCTTTCATGCGACGACGGTCTTTCTCGACAGCGACTTTAGACGTGGTTTCCGGTTTCAACTCCACCAGTTCACGCAGATAGTTGGTCTGTGCAAGATCAAGCTCCGTCCAGCCGCCACGCGGCAGACCTTTCGGCAATGGAATATCGCCATAACGTACACGGATAAGACGACTTACCTGCACGCCTACCGCTTCCCACAGACGACGAACCTCGCGATTGCGGCCTTCAGTCAGCGTGACGTTATACCACTGGTTAATCCCTTCACCACCGCTGAACTTGATGGTTTTAAACGCAGCCGGACCATCTTCCAGCTGTACGCCACGGCTCAGATCACGCAGTTTAGCTTCATCAACCTGACCGAACACACGCACCGCGTACTCGCGTTCAACTTCACGGCTCGGGTGCATCAGACGGTTCGCCAATTCACCATCTGTAGTAAACAGCAGCAGACCACAGGTATTGACGTCCAGACGACCTACGGCAATCCAGCGCGCGTCGCGCAGCTTTGGCAAGCGGTCAAAAACGGTTGGACGACCTTCCGGGTCGTTACGGGTACACAGTTCACCTTCCGGCTTGTAATAGGCCAGAACGCGGCAGATTTGTTCTGCAGATTCTTTCACCGAAATCAGATGGCCGTCGATACGGATTTTCAGACCCGGCGTCACTTCAACGCGATCGCCAAGCGTGGCAATTTTGCCATCAACGCTCACACGACCTGCTGCAATAATGGATTCAATTTCACGGCGAGAACCGTGGCCAGCACGCGCCAGCACTTTTTGTAACTTTTCGCTCATAGAGCTTCCTTTAGGTGTCGCCTTCACAGGCGTCGAACAGGAGAATCAACGGCACCAGTCAGCGCCATTTTAAGGCCGCGTAGTATAGCGGTTCGCGCCCTTATAAGAAAGGTTTAACGTCACCAACGCCTTCGCGCAATACCACCGGGGAATCATCGGTTAAATCAATGACCGTCGTCGGTTGTTGACCAAGGTAACCACCGTGAATGATCAGATCGACCAACTTCTCCAGACGATCTTTGATCTCTTCGGGATCGGACTCGGTAAATTCGCTGCCCGGAAGCATCAGTGAAGTAGAAAGCATTGGCTCACCCAAAGCTTCGAGCAACGCCAGCGCAATGGGATTCGACGGAACTCGCAGGCCAATAGTCTTACGCTTTTCCTGCAGCAGTCGGCGTGGAACTTCTTTCGTCCCTTTCAGGATAAAAGTATAGTTGCCTGGCGTATTGTTTTTAATTAAACGAAAGGCCACGTTGTCGACAAATGAATAGGTAGACAGCTCCGACAAATCGCGGCACATCAGCGTAAAGTTGTGGCCGTCCGGCAGATGACGGATACGACAAATACGCTCCATCGCGCCTTTATCTTCAATTTTGCATCCCAACGCATAGCCGGAATCGGTTGGATAGACAATCACCCCACCTTTACGCACAATTTCAACGGCCTGATTGATCAACCGCTGCTGTGGGTTTTCGGGATGAATATAAAAAAACTGGCTCATACTTTCCTCTCTGTGATCTCGGGCTGTTCCCAAAGCTGCCACACGCCTTCGACGCCGGCAGGCAACCAAAGTTTGCGCCCCAGTTCAATCCATGGACACGGCTGGTGAAAATCAGACCCTTGCGATGCCCACAACTGATGCTGGCGCGCAAGCGTCGCCAGATGGGTACGTTCATTGGGAGACTGCTGGCACTGTGCCACTTCCATCGCGTCACCGTGATGTTCAGCAAAATGTGCAACCAGTCTTTTCAGCCACTTAGCGCTAAGATCGTACCGCCCAGGATGAGCCAGAACTGCCTTACCGCCAGAATGATGAATGACATCAATAGCTTGTTCTATTGTACACCACTGTGGCGGAACGTAACCGGTTTTCCCGCGGGCAAGATATTTTTTAAAGACATCCGCCATGGTTGTGGCTTTTCCGCATTCCACCAGAAAACGCGCAAAATGGCCCCGCGTGACGGCCCCGCCGTCAGCCAAACGCAAAGCCCCTTCCCACGCTCCCGGAATATGCGCTTTGTCCAGCCGTTCTGCAATCAGGCGCGCGCGCTGCTGGCGGCGTTCCGTTTGCTGTGCCAAAAACGCATGCATCATAGGATGTGCGGTATCAATATTCAGACCCACAATATGGATCTCATGGTTTTCCCAGACCGTTGAAATTTCAACACCCGAGATCAGATTTAGCGCTAGCCCCGAACGTGAAATTTCTTCTCTTGCCGCCGCAATACCTGCCGTGGTGTCATGATCGGTGATCGCCAGTGTACCGACTCGCATCTCTACCGCACGATGTACTAAGGCCTCTGGCGTCAATCGCCCATCGGAGGCTGTCGTATGGCTGTGCAGGTCATAAATCACTGCGTAATTCGTGTCGCTCAAGGCGTCTCCCGTTTCAATAAATGTCGTATCACGATCATCATAGCGGTTTCGACAAATTAACTGAAATCAGGTGTTGACTTTACTCCATCGAACTAGTTAACTAGTACACAAGTTCACATGAAGAAGGTATCTGAGATGAAAGCACGCTTTGTTCTGCACGGTTGGTGGCGCACTTCCTGATTTCGGGCAGTGTCTTACGTCTGCACTATGCAACCAGATACCCGGCCCGCCACATGAGCGGGCTTTTTTTTGAACAAAATTAATGAGAAGAACGATGCAAACACAAAAACCAACACTTGAACTGCTCGCCTGCGATGCCGCCTACCGTGAGAACCCAACGGCGCTGTTTCATCAGGTATGTGGCGCACGACCGGCAACGTTATTGCTGGAATCCGCCGATATCGACAGCAAGAACGATCTCAAGAGCCTGCTACTGGTAGACAGCGCGTTGCGTATTACTGCCCTGGGTGACACTGTCACTATTCAGGCATTGTCGGCGAATGGCGCATCGCTACTTCCTCTGCTGGACGCAGCCCTGCCCACGGGCGTTGAAAACGATAAACAGCCGAACATTCGTCAGTTGACATTCCCCAGCGTAAGCCCGCTGCTGGATGAAGATGCCCGTTTATGTTCACTTTCTGTATTTGACGCGTTCCGTTTGTTGCAGGAGCTGGTCAATGTTCCGGCGCAAGAGCGTGAAGCCATGTTCTTCGGCGGTCTGTTTTCCTACGACCTGGTTGCCGGATTTGAAGATTTACCCCAGCTTGAAGCGGGCAACCGTTGCCCGGACTACTGCTTCTATCTGGCAGAAACACTGATGGTTATCGACCACCAGAAAAAAAGCACCCGCATTCAGGCCAGCATCTTTACGCCAAATGACGAGGAAAAACAGCGACTGAACGCCCGCCTGGCACAGTTGAGCCAACAGCTCACCGAACCCGCACCGCCGCTGCCCGTCACTGAAGTCCCGCAAATGCGCTGCGAATGCAATCAGAGCGATGAAGAGTTCGGTGCAGTAGTGCGTGGCCTGCAAAAAGCGATTCGCGCAGGTGAGATTTTCCAGGTGGTTCCATCTCGTCGCTTCTCGCTGCCCTGCCCGTCGCCGCTGGCAGCCTACTATGTGCTGAAGAAAAGCAACCCCAGCCCGTACATGTTTTTCATGCAGGACAACGATTTCACACTGTTCGGCGCGTCGCCGGAGAGTTCGTTGAAATACGATGCCACCAGCCGTCAGATTGAAATTTACCCGATTGCCGGGACCCGCCCGCGTGGTCGCCGTGCGGATGGCTCGCTGGATCGCGATCTCGACAGTCGTATCGAGCTGGAAATGCGTACCGACCATAAAGAACTTTCCGAACACCTGATGCTGGTAGACCTGGCTCGTAACGATCTCGCACGTATCTGTACCCCAGGTAGCCGCTATGTTGCCGACCTGACCAAAGTCGACCGTTACTCTTTCGTAATGCACCTGGTATCCCGTGTGGTGGGCGAACTGCGTAGCGATTTGGATGTGCTTCATGCTTACCGCGCCTGTATGAACATGGGCACGCTGAGTGGTGCGCCAAAAGTCCGCGCGATGCAATTGATCGCCGAGGCCGAAGGTCGCCGTCGGGGCAGCTATGGCGGCGCGGTCGGCTACTTTACCGCCCATGGCGACCTGGATACCTGCATTGTGATCCGTTCAGCTCTGGTGGAAGACGGTATCGCCACCGTGCAGGCCGGTGCCGGGATTGTTCTGGATTCTGTTCCGCAGTCTGAAGCCGATGAAACCCGTAATAAAGCGCGTGCCGTTTTGCGTGCTATCGCCACCGCGCACCATGCACAGGAGACTTTCTAATGGCTGACATTCTGCTGCTCGATAATATCGACTCATTTACCTACAACCTGGCAGATCAGCTGCGCACTAATGGTCACAACGTAGTGATTTACCGTAACCATATTCCGGCTCAGACGTTAATTGACCGTTTAGCGACGATGAAAAACCCTGTGCTGATGCTTTCTCCAGGGCCTGGCGCACCCAGTGAAGCGGGCTGCATGCCAGAGCTGTTAACCCGCCTGCGCGGCAAACTGCCCATTATCGGTATTTGTCTGGGGCATCAGGCGATTGTTGAAGCCTATGGTGGATATGTCGGTCAGGCGGGGGAAATCCTGCACGGCAAAGCCTCCAGCATTGAACACGATGGGCAGGCGATGTTCGCCGGTCTGGCAAACCCGCTGCCGGTGGCGCGCTATCACTCGCTGGTTGGCAGCAACGTACCGGCCGGATTGACCATTAACGCGCATTTTAACGGTATGGTCATGGCAGTTCGTCACGATACCGACCGCGTATGCGGTTTCCAGTTCCATCCGGAATCGATTCTGACCACTCAGGGTGCGCGTCTGCTGGAGCAAACGCTGGCCTGGGCGCAACAGAAGCTCGAACAAACCAATACGCTGCAACCGATCCTGGAAAAACTGTACCAGGCTCAGACGCTGTCACAACAGGAAAGCCACCAGCTGTTCTCTGCTGTCGTCCGTGGTGAACTGAAACCAGAACAGTTGGCTGCAGCGCTGGTCAGTATGAAAATTCGTGGCGAACACCCGAATGAAATTGCCGGTGCGGCAACGGCATTACTGGAAAATGCCGCCCCGTTCCCGCGACCGGATTATCTGTTTGCCGACATTGTCGGAACCGGCGGTGACGGCAGTAACAGTATCAATATTTCCACCGCCAGCGCGTTTGTCGCGGCGGCCTGTGGATTAAAAGTGGCCAAACACGGCAACCGTAGCGTCTCCAGTAAATCAGGATCCTCGGATCTGCTGGCGGCATTTGGTATCAATCTGGATATGAACGCCGATAAATCCCGTCAGGCGCTCGATGACCTGGGCGTGTGTTTCCTGTTTGCACCGAAATATCACACAGGTTTTCGCCATGCGATGCCGGTACGCCAGCAGTTGAAAACCCGCACGTTGTTTAATGTGCTTGGGCCATTGATAAATCCGGCGCATCCACCGCTGGCGCTGATCGGCGTTTACAGCCCGGAACTGGTGTTGCCGATTGCCGAAACACTGCGCGTGCTGGGATATCAACGGGCAGCCGTGGTACACAGCGGCGGAATGGATGAAGTTTCACTGCATGCGCCGACCATAGTGGCAGAACTGCATGATGGTGAAATCAAGAGCTACCAGCTAACGGCGGAAGACTTTGGCCTGACGCCATATCATCAGGAACAGTTGGCTGGCGGCACGCCGGAAGAAAACCGTGACATTCTGAGTCGCTTGTTACAAGGTAAAGGTGAGGCCGCTCATGAGGCTGCTGTTGCCGCGAATGTCGCCATGTTAATGCGCCTGCACGGTAAAGAAGACTTAAAAGCCAACGCGCAAACCGTGATTAATGTGCTGCGCAGCGGTGCGGCTTACGACCGTGTCACTGCACTGGCCGCAAGAGGGTAAATGATGCAAACCGTTTTAGCGAAAATTGTCGCTGACAAGGCGATTTGGGTAGAAGCCCGCAAACAGCAACAACCGCTGGCCAGCTTTCAAAATGATGTTCAACCCAGCACGCGTGATTTCTACGATGCGCTGCAAGGGACACGAACCGCTTTTATTCTGGAGTGTAAAAAAGCCTCTCCGTCAAAAGGCGTGATCCGTGATGACTTCGACCCGGCACAGATTGCGGGAGTGTACAAACATTACGCGTCCGCAATTTCCGTGCTGACGGACGAGAAATATTTTCAGGGTAGCTTTGATTTCCTGCCCATCGTCAGTCGCATCGCACCACAGCCGATTCTGTGTAAAGACTTTATTATCGATCCTTACCAGATTTATCTGGCACGTTTCTACCAGGCCGACGCCTGCCTGCTGATGTTGTCGGTTTTAGATGATGAACAGTATCGTCAACTCGCTGCCGTCGCCCACAGTTTGAAAATGGGCGTCCTGACTGAGGTCAGCAATGAAGAAGAGTTGGAGCGCGCCATTGCGCTGGGTGCAAAAGTCGTCGGCATTAACAACCGTGATTTACGTGACCTGTCGATTGACCTCAATCGTACCCGCCAACTGGCCCCGCGTCTGGGCCATGGCGTAACCGTCATCAGTGAATCCGGGATCAACACCTATGGCCAGGTTCGCGAACTCAGCCATTTTGCCAACGGCTTTCTGATTGGCTCTGCGCTGATGTCGCATGATGACCTGCACGCCGCCGTGCGTCGGGTCCTGCTTGGCGAGAACAAAGTCTGCGGTTTGACCCGGACTCAGGATGCAAAAGCGGCATATGAAGCTGGCGCAATATATGGTGGGTTGATTTTTGTGCCCTCATCTCCGCGCGCGGTCAGCGTTGAGCAGGCGCGAGACGTTATGACGGGAGCGCCGTTACAGTACATCGGCGTGTTCCGTAACGCCGAGATCGCTGACGTCCACGAAAAAGTCACCGCACTGTCGCTGGCCGCCGTACAACTACATGGAAGCGAAGATCAGGCCTATGTCGATGCTCTGCGAAAGGTGCTGCCCGCACAGGTGCAAATTTGGAAGGCACTGAGTGTTGGCGAATCACTGCCTGCTCGTCGCTATCAACATATTGATAAATACGTTTTTGATAACGGCCAGGGTGGCAGCGGTAAGCGCTTTGACTGGTCGCTACTGGGCGGACAATCGCTGGATAACGTTTTACTGGCTGGCGGACTCGGTGCAGATAACTGCGTCGACGCGGCTAAAACCGGCTGTGCCGGGCTCGATTTTAATTCTGGCGTAGAGTCACAGCCGGGCATCAAAGATGCACGTCTTCTGGCTTCAGTCTTTCAGACGCTGCGCGCATATTAAGGAAAAGGACATGACAACATTACTCAATCCGTATTTTGGTGAATTTGGCGGTATGTATGTGCCACAGATTCTGATGCCTGCACTGCGCCAACTGGAAGAAGCGTTCGTCAGTGCACAAAAAGACCCTGAGTTTCAGGCCCAGTTTACCGACCTGCTGAAAAACTATGCCGGGCGCCCTACCGCGTTGACCAAATGCCAGAACATCACTAACGGCACCAGGACTACGCTGTATCTCAAGCGTGAGGATCTGCTGCACGGCGGCGCGCACAAAACGAACCAGGTTCTGGGACAAGCGTTACTGGCGAAGCGCATGGGGAAAACAGAAATCATCGCAGAAACAGGTGCGGGTCAGCACGGTGTGGCGTCTGCCCTTGCCAGCGCCCTGCTGGGTTTAAAGTGCCGTATTTATATGGGTGCGAAAGACGTCGAGCGTCAGTCTCCGAACGTTTTCCGTATGCGTCTGATGGGTGCTGAAGTTATTCCGGTACACAGCGGCTCTGCCACGTTGAAAGATGCCTGTAACGAGGCGTTGCGCGACTGGTCTGGCAGTTACGATACCGCGCACTATATGCTGGGTACGGCGGCAGGCCCGCATCCTTTCCCGACTATCGTACGCGAGTTCCAGCGCATGATTGGTGAAGAAACAAAAGCACAGATTCTGGAAAAAGAAGGCCGTCTGCCGGATGCCGTGATCGCCTGTGTCGGCGGCGGCTCAAATGCGATCGGCATGTTCGCCGATTTTATAAATGAAACCAGCGTTGGTCTGATTGGCGTTGAGCCTGGTGGTCACGGGATCGAATCCGGCGAGCACGGCGCACCGCTGAAACATGGTCGTGTCGGGATTTACTTCGGCATGAAGTCGCCAATGATGCAGACCACTGAAGGGCAAATCGAAGAGTCCTACTCCATTTCTGCGGGGCTGGACTTCCCGTCAGTCGGGCCACAACACGCTTATCTGAACAGTATCGGACGCGCTGACTATGTTTCGATTACTGATGATGAAGCGCTTGAAGCCTTCAAAACACTGTGTCTGCATGAGGGGATTATCCCGGCACTGGAGTCTTCCCACGCCCTGGCACATGCGTTGAAAATGATGCGGGAAAACCCGGAGAAAGAGCAATTACTGGTGGTCAACCTCTCTGGTCGCGGCGACAAAGACATTTTCACCGTACACGATATTCTGAAAGCGCGAGGGGAAATCTGATGGAACGTTATGAAAACCTGTTTGCACAACTGAAGGACCGCAAAGAAGGCGCTTTTGTCCCCTTCGTAACCCTGGGCGATCCTTCTGTTGAACAGTCACTGAAAATCATTGATACGCTGATTGAAGCGGGTGCCGATGCACTTGAGCTGGGTATTCCGTTCTCCGATCCGCTGGCCGACGGTCCAACCATTCAGGAAGCGACCTTACGTGCGTTCGCGGCAGGCGTCACACCGTCACAATGCTTTGAAATGTTGGCACTGGTTCGGCAAAAACACCCAACCATTCCGATTGGTTTACTGATGTATGCCAACCTGGTGTTCAGTAAAGGTATTGACGAATTTTACGCACAGTGCGAGAAGGTCGGTGTAGATTCGGTATTAGTCGCCGATGTGCCGGTTGAAGAATCTGCGCCATTCAGAACGGCGGCATTACGCCATAATGTCGCGCCAATTTTCATTTGCCCGCCTAACGCTGACGAGGAACTGCTGCGCCAGATTGCCTCTTATGGCCGCGGTTATACCTATCTATTGTCACGCGCAGGTGTTACAGGTGCCGAAAATCGTGCAGCGTTACCGTTACATCATCTGGTCGAGAAGCTGAAAGAATTTAATGCCCCGCCTTCTTTACAGGGCTTTGGTATCTCTGCACCGGAACAGGTGACAGGCGCCATTGAAGCAGGTGCTGCGGGGGCTATTTCTGGATCGGCGATTGTCAAAATCATTGAGAAGAATGTTGCAGCACCAGAGCAAATGCTGGCTGAGCTGAAAACCTTTGTCAGTGCAATGAAAGCCGCCACCCATCAGTAAGCTGAAATAACCGCCAGAAACGTCTGGCGGTTTTACCCTTCTTTCGCCTGCTTCATTTTGTACATGGCGTTATCCGCATTCTGGATTGCCACATCCAGTTCGCCCTTCACCTCAGCAACGCCCCATGACACTGACAGCGGTACGGTGTGGCCATCCACCACAAAGACGTGATTGTTGACCTGGCCACTGATACGCTGCGCAATCGCGATAGCATCACTTGTCTGGGAGCGAAACAGCAGGATCATAAATTCATCCCCACCGGTACGAATCACGAGATCGTGGCTGGTACGAGTGTTTGACAACATTCTGTTGGCAATAGTTTGCAGCGCGCGATCGCCTGCGGCATGCCCCCAGGTGTCGTTGACTGCCTTAAACTTATTGCAATCCAGCAGCACCACAGAACAATGTGATAAGTCCCGACGCTTAATAATGTCGAGAATTCGCCGATTAAAGCAGCCAGTCAGCGAATCAATATAGACTTTGAGGTCGCTTTGATTCAGCCACGACTTCAGCGAGAAACTGATCATAATAAAGAAGAATGGTGCCAGCAGTATCACAATTCCGGCGTGCGTATCGCGCACCATAAACCGGCCTAATGCTATTGAGTAGTACAGCGCATATTTTTCTGACAACTTCCGCACCATAATGCGCGTTTTCCCCGTACATTTGCCAGATAAACAGAGGCGCTCATTATTGGATAAATTCACCAGAGCCACATTCAGGCCCGGTGGCATTTGATAGTCAAAAGCATTTGCCAACGCCTCCTGCAACTCCGGCTTTGAATGGTCATAGACCAGATAGGCGACGATTTGATCCGATATCTCTTTCCCGGAAAGGTCATAGATATAGCTCACCACGCTGTAGGCTTTTTCACCGGTAATTTTATCGGTATAAAAATTCGTTGAACTGAGCGCTTTATTCTTGATGTTTTTTTGCAGCAAACGGGTATAAAAATCGACTGGCGGATAGAAAAATCCGGTAATGTCCTGCGCCATTTCAGAATCAGAGAACGTAAAATTGCGCGAATCAGAAGGCATAAACCAGTAAAAATAATCCGCATTCTTGGCAATGATGTAACGATGCGCGTCAAAACTGCCAGGATTTAACTCATTAACCATGCCGCGAATAAACTCCGCTGCCGTATACATACATATAGCTTTAAGGTTAGCTTGTCGGGCGATAATCGTCCCTGTTGCCGAATGCACCCGCTTTGGGTCGGCATTAATTCCCCATTCACCCGCATTTCGCGGAACAAACTGCGCGGCATTATCACATTGATCGTCATTTTTAATGTGATGGTAGCGCTCACCAATCGCATCGGCGATGAGTTCATTATCGTTAAAGATATCCAGCATACGGGCCTGCAGGCGGTTAATCCCTTCGCTGGCTGTGGCCATACGCTGTTCGTAGATGATAAACAGAAACAACGAGGTAAATATCAGCGTAATCAGCCCCGATACCAGCAGTGCCTGCCTGTTCCTGAGCTTATCTTGCACAATCTTCACGAGTCCACCCTGATAGTTAACGGTAATGCCAAACCGGTTACCCGTTTATGTTGTTGCATAACAGCGCTGAGTATTAAAAATAATATAGATCGTCCTGCGGCCCTGATAATGGATGAAAATAAGGTCTCTCCCGTGTACCTAAGTTACAGATTTATACAACAAAAGAACATTTTTGTTAACAAAAATGCAAACTAGTCATCCCCGGCTATCGGATAGCCGGCACGCCGAATCGCCTCCCGACAGTCGCTCACACCTGCGGCATACCCCGCTTCGATTTCACAAACCGGACTGGCGCTGCAATAAGGTAGTGTGATTTGTGTGGCGATGACCTTTTCCAGGGCTTCCACCCTGCTCATGTAATTCAATAATTCGCGCGCAGCATACACGGCAAACTCTTTCGTATCATCGTCTATGGATGCTTCCATAAGGGAAATTTTTTGTTGTAGCAGCTGACGGGTCAATATCATCGTCAATACCCTCAAAGCCAGTTTGCTTAAAGAGTAGCATTACATCAAAGGGGAGAAAGTCGGGAAGGGAAAAAGAGAGGAGAAAAGCTGGCCGCTAAACGACCAGCCTTTCAGACTGGAATCGCTGACTTAAAAACGATAACCCGCGGAGAACATAAACACCCACGGATCAAGGCGTACGCTGTCGCGCTGCTGGACGCCACCCATTTTATAGCTCGCGGTGGTGTCGATATCCATGTACCAGACTGACATGTTAATCAGCCAGTCGCGGTTGATCAGATAGTCCATACCGACTTGTCCTGCCGCACCCCAGGAGTCTTTCAGGCTCAGATCGGATAAACCCGCCTCTTTCCCGTTATTGTTAAAACCTTCATCGAAGAAAGTCGTGTAGTTCACACCCACGCCAACGTAAGGACGCAGTTTGCTGCTGGAGTCGCCAAAGTACCACTGCGCCATTAATGTCGGCGGTAAATGATGAACGGTGGCAATATCACCGGTTGCCCCGGTACCGATCTTATGGCGGAACGGCGTGGCTGCCAGTAACTCAACGCCAATATTGTCGGTTGCCATATACGTGAATGTCAGGCCCAACTGCGTATTGTTGCTGACATCAAAGCCACCCAGGCTTCCCAGCGTACCACCCGCGCCTTCCGTCGGTCGGACGGTAGCCGAACCTGCACGAATAAAGAACTCTCCGGCCTCATGCGCAAATGCGTTCCCAGAGAGAAGAGTTGTTAAAGCCAATGCTGCAACTGTTAATTTTTTCATGTCCGCTCCATCGTTATGGTTATAAAAGCGGAACGAATATACCCACAATGGAGTAATAAGTGATCTAACCTGGATCACATTGAGTTTGATAATTTAACATTTATTGATCCAGATTAAGTTAGAACTTGCATTCAAAATCCTGGTTAAATTAATTCAGATCAATTTTGATATATTTTCACTATGCAAGTACCTTTAGCTCCAACAGGAAGCGTTGGTTATTTGAACGTGATGTACAGAGAACACACAACGATGTTGCAAGATGCTGAAGTCCTGGCCAAAAATTACCGGAGCTTTACAAAGATATGCCTTTCCATACATCGTACGATGCTGCCACTGTAGAGTTATCCAGGGTACAATTGCGCGCAAATGAACACCTGCAAAACTCAAGGAGAGTGCATGTCTATCACGGCGAAATCCGTTTACCGTGACACGGGAAACTTTTTCCGTAATCAATTCATTACCATCTTGCTGGTATCGTTATTGTGCGCGTTTATCACAGTGGTGCTAGGGCATGCCTTTTCTCCCAGCGACGCGCAAATCGCGCAACTGAGCGAAGGGGATCAGCTAACCAGCAGTGTGGGCTTGTTCGACCTGGTACAGAATATGACGCCGGAGCAGCAGCAAATTTTGCTACGCGCTTCTGCAGCATCGACGTTTTCAGGGCTGATTGGTAATGCCATCCTTGCAGGAGGCATCATCCTGATGATTCAACTGATTTCGGCGGGTCATCGGGTTAGCGCATTACGCGCCATTGGCGCCAGCGCGCCGGTATTACCTAAATTGTTTATTCTGATTTTTCTGACTACCCTGCTGGTACAGGTCGGTATTATGCTGGTTGTCGTGCCTGGTATTCTGCTGGCTATCTTGCTGGCCCTCGCGCCAGTGATGGTCGTGCAGGATAAAATGGGCGTCTTTGCCGCTATGCGCAACAGTATGCGTCTGGCGTGGTCTAATATGCGACTGGTAGCGCCGGCAGTAATCGGTTGGTTACTGGCAAAAACGCTGCTGTTGCTTTTTGCGCCAAGTTTTGCAGTACTAACGCCAAACGTAGGCGCGGTATTGGCGAATACGCTGAGCAATATGATCTCTGCTGTGCTGCTGATCTATTTGTTCCGCCTGTATATGCTGATTCGTCAATAAACCCTGAACGCATGCCGGGTGTGTTACCCAATGCTTTTTGATTACGGACTCGAAGAATGAAGCAGTTTCTTGATTTTTTACCGCTGGTTGTCTTTTTTGCTTTTTATAAGCTCTATGACATCTACGCGGCAACCTCGGCGCTTATTGTCGCAACGGCTGTGGTGTTGATTTACAGTTGGGTTCGCTATCGCAAGGTCGAGAAGATGGCGTTAATCACCTTTGTTCTGGTTGCCGTCTTCGGTGGCCTGACGATTTTCTTCCACAACGATGAATTCATTAAGTGGAAGGTTACGGTGATTTACGGACTGTTTGCCGGTGCACTACTGGTTAGCCAGTGGGTAATGAAAAAGCCACTGATTCAGCGCATGTTAGGAAAAGAGCTGACACTGCCGCAGCCGGTATGGTCAAAGCTGAATCTGGCCTGGGCTGTCTTCTTCATCCTGTGTGGACTGGCCAATATCTACATTGCGTTTTGGCTGCCGCAGAACATTTGGGTCAACTTCAAAGTGTTCGGATTAACCGCCCTGACCTTATTCTTCACGTTGCTGAGCGGAGTCTATATCTACCGCCATCTGCCGCAGGAAGATAAATCGTAATATGTGTTCGCCAGATCTGCGGATCTGGCGAATTTTTATCCGCTTGCGTTCTTCGTGGCAGACAAGCTGGCTTACATCCCCTCCGCGCGCCGCATCCCCTCTGTTCTCCGCCCGTAAATTCTAGTAGCATCGCGCCTGTAATCTTTCTCTACAGTCGGTTCTACAATGACAACAACGAATAACACCCCCCAGGGTGAACTGGTTTTACGCACTCTGGCCATGCCTGCCGATACCAATGCTAACGGTGATATTTTTGGCGGCTGGCTGATGTCACAGATGGATATTGGTGGCGCTATTCAGGCCAAAGAGATCGCACACGGCCGCGTGGTGACGGTGCGAGTTGAAGGAATGAGCTTTTTGCGCCCGGTTGCCGTAGGTGATGTCGTCTGTTGCTACGCTCGCTGTGTAAAACGCGGAACGACGTCAATCAGCATTAATATTGAAGTCTGGGTGAAGAAAGTCGCTTCGGAACCCATTGGCCAGCGTTACAAAGCCACTGAAGCCCTATTTATCTACGTCGCTGTAGATAAAGACGGTAAACCCCGTCCGATACCAACACAGGTCTGATAACCAGCGTTAACACCGTTATCAAACCTGCTTGCCGGAGAAGGCCTGACGCCAACTCCGGCACGCCAGTTACTCAATCTGCGCCGTACCGTTCAGACGGAAAACGATATTCACCACCAGGCCAGATCCCGGTTTGCCCGCCTCGTAACGCCATCTGCGCATCGCATTTTTCACTTCACGCTCAAACATATTGGCAGGCTGTGCGGAAAGCACCTCAACATTCTCTACACGGCCATCTGATGTGACATCAAACTTGACCTTCACCCGGCCTTCAATGCGCAGAGCCTGCGCGCGCGCCGGATACTGTGGTTGATTACGACTTAAGGCGCGTGGCCCAGACGGTGCACTAACCGCAGGTTTACTGGTTGCCGGTGCGGTACTGGTTGCTGCCGGACGAGCAGGCGCCGTGTTCTCAAACGGCGATGCCGGACGCGACTCAGCCGGTTTCACGTCACGTTTTGGCTGCTCTTCAACCTTTTTCACCGGTTTCGGCTTCGGTTTTGGCTTAGGCTTCGGTTTCTCGATCACCACCGGAGCCTCTTTTGGCGGTTCCGGTATAGGTTCAGGTTCCGGTTCAGGCTCAACGACTGGCTCCGGCGGCGGTTGAACTGCCTGAGGCGGCTCAAGATCGGCAGGTGCGACCATCGTGATGGAGATCGGCTGCGCGGGTGCAGGCAGTTCAATAACCTGATGTACCGAGGTATACAACAGACCCGCCACTACAGCGCCGTGAATGCCGACGGAAAGTAACGTCGGCCAGGGAAAGCGACGAGGTAAATCAAGGGTCATTGCAGTCATAATCGTTTCAGTTATAAAACCAGGCCTCGATTTTAAATGCAAATAGCAATCATATTCAATAAGCCCATGACAGTAAGCCGCATTTAAAACGCAATTTCATGTAAAAAAACCATTATCTTAATATGGCCTTAACAAAGCTATTATCTTTACGTTGCAGTTACCAGGGCTTTCCAATAACGTAAACGCGACTTTTACCGATCAAGGAGCTCTACCCGTGCTGTATGTAATTTATGCTCAAGATATCGCAGATTCTCTCGAAAAACGTCTTTCCGTACGCCCTGCTCACCTGGCCCGCCTGCAACTCCTCCATGATGAAGGTCGTCTACTGACAGCAGGCCCCATGCCCGCGGTCGACAGTAACGATCCGGGTGCGGCGGGATTTACCGGCTCGACGGTGATTGCGGAGTTTGAATCTTTAGAGGCAGCACAGGCGTGGGCAGATGCCGACCCGTATGTGGCTGCAGGCGTTTATGCGCAGGTTTCGGTCAAACCATACAAAAAAGTATTTTAAGAAACAGAACGGACAGGAATACATTGGGCACCGCCAGCGGTGCCCTTTTTGGATCAAATGCTGTAGATCGCAAACAGCAACGAATTTCGTTGATGATTGAGAATGCATTTTCTGATGGAGTGGATACGCATGTTACGGCGCGATTGCCCTTCAAGCCAACGTGCTTTACGGCGGCTAGCCTGACGCAGCATCCGCCAGCGTCCCACTTCCGTTCTACTACGCTTCATGTTAACTACTCTTCCAGTCACAGAGCGGGCATTATACCCCCAGACCGAATGCAGACCAGTGGTTTTCCCGTGTTTTTATTTGCCAGATGACTCCTGATGCGTAAACTCTTAACAATACGCTTTCAAAAGGATTTTTAAATTTATGACAACCTTCTACACCGTGGTGAGTTGGCTGGTCATTCTGGGTTACTGGGTACTCATTGCTGGCGTTACATTACGCATTCTGATGAAGCGACGCGCAGTACCCTCCGCAATGGCCTGGCTTTTGATCATCTATATACTGCCATTGGTAGGGATCATTGCTTATCTGTCCTTTGGTGAACTCCACCTGGGCAAACGCCGCGCCGAACGTGCCAGAGCGATGTGGCCTTCAACAGCTAAATGGCTGAACGATCTCAAAGCCTGCAAACATATTTTCGCGCAAGAAAACAGCAGCGTTGCCTCATCATTATTTAAGTTATGCGAGCGTCGCCAGGGCATTGCTGGCGTTAAGGGCAATCAGCTACAGCTTCTCACCAGCTCTGATGACGTGATGCAGGCGTTAATCCGCGATATTCAGTTGGCGCGTCACAACATTGAGATGGTGTTCTACATCTGGCAACCTGGCGGTATGGCCGATCAGGTCGCGGAATCATTGATGGCCGCCGCCAGACGGGGGATTCACTGTCGTTTGATGCTGGACTCCGCGGGCAGCGTGGCATTCTTCCGTAGTCCGTGGGCGGCAATGATGCGCAACGCGGGTATCGAGGTGGTCGAAGCGCTAAAGGTTAACCTGATGCGTGTGTTTTTACGCCGTATGGACCTGCGCCAGCATCGTAAAATGATCATGATCGACAACTACATCGCCTACACCGGTAGCATGAATATGGTCGATCCGCGTTTCTTTAAACAGGATGCCGGTGTCGGACAATGGGTTGACCTG
Source organism: Citrobacter sp. Igbk 17 (assembly GCF_028069775.1). Classification (NCBI taxonomy): domain Bacteria; kingdom Pseudomonadati; phylum Pseudomonadota; class Gammaproteobacteria; order Enterobacterales; family Enterobacteriaceae; genus Citrobacter; species Citrobacter sp. Igbk 17. The sequence continues at coordinate 24,119 of NZ_JANEWI010000006.1, forward strand.
ATGGCGAGAATGGAAGGGCCGGTGGCCACTGCCATGGGGATCGTCTACTCCTGCGACTGGGAAATTGAGACCGGTAAACGCATTTTACCGCCGCCTCCCGATGTCAACATCATGCCGTTTGAGCAGGCTAGCGGACACACCATTCACACTATTGCCTCCGGCCCTGGCTTCCCTGAAGACCTGATCCATCAAGCCTTATTGACCGCCGCATATTCTGCTCGTGAATATTTAATCATGACCACCCCGTACTTTGTCCCCAGTGACGATCTGCTGCACGCCATCTGTACAGCGGCGCAGCGCGGTGTAGATGTCAGCATCATTCTTCCACGCAAGAATGACTCAATGCTGGTTGGCTGGGCAAGCCGGGCTTTTTTCACCGAGTTGCTGGCGGCAGGCGTGAAAATCTATCAGTTCGAAGGCGGGTTGTTACATACCAAAAGCGTGCTGGTCGATGGCGAACTGAGTCTTGTCGGTACCGTAAACCTGGATATGCGCAGCCTGTGGCTGAATTTTGAGATAACACTGGTGATTGACGATGCCGGATTCGGCGGTGACCTCGCCGCGGTACAGGATGATTATATTTCGCGTTCCCGCCTGCTGGATGCACGTTTGTGGGTAAAACGACCACTCTGGCAGCGTATCGCTGAGCGACTGTTTTACTTCTTTAGCCCGTTGCTGTAAAACGTGCCCATCAGACAGTAAACAGGTAGTCATTATGGATATGGATTTGAACAACCGCCTGACCGAAGACGAAACGCTTGAGCAGGCTTATGACATTTTTCTCGAACTGGCGGCGGACAATCTCGATCCGGCCGACATCCTTCTGTTTAATTTGCAGTTTGAAGAACGTGGCGGTGCAGAGTTATTTGACCCTGCACAAGACTGGCAGGAGCACGTCGATTTTGACCTGAATCCTGACTTCTTCGCCGAAGTAGTGATTGGTCTGGCAGACTCAGAAGACGGTGAGATTAACGATATTTTTGCGCGTGTTCTGTTATGTCGCGAAAAAGATCACAAACTCTGCCACATTCTCTGGCGCGAATAGTGAAAACAAAAAGCTGCTCTCGCAGCTTTTTTTATTTCTAGTCAGGCAATTTACTTCCGCAGCGATTACAAAATTGCGCGCTGTGCTCATGCTGGCTTTGTTGACACTGCGGACATTTGCGCTGATTTTGCCGATGCTGAAACGCACTGCTCATGTGTGTTGTTATCAATCCTGTCGGGATTGCAATAACCGAATAACCAATCAGGATCAGTACTGACGCAACCATGCGGCCAAGCGGGGTATGCGGGGTAATATCACCATAACCGACTGTCGTAACCGTAACGATTGCCCAATATACCGACGCATTCAGCGTGGTAAAACCATATTTCGGGCCTTCGATCAGGTACATCAGTGCACCAAAGACAATCATCAGAATGGCAATAAACGAGTAAAACAGCATCAACTGATGACGGGCACTTTTAATTGCGCTCCAGAACACACGTAGCGACGGCATAAATCGCAACAGTTTGAGTATTCTCAGTACACGCAGCACGCGCATCGCTCGCCAGGCGAAAACATAACTCAGACTAATTTCCGGCCATAGCCACATCACATACAGTGGCAGAATCGTCGCGAGATCGATAATTCCCCAAAAGCTAAACACATATTTTGCAGGATTGGCCCAGCAGCACAATCTGAGCAGATATTCGAGGGTAAAGACCAGCGTAATAAAGACTTCCAGCCAGACAAAAATATGCCATTCATCATAGGTTAAATGGTATTGCGTCCCAACCCCAGACTCAATGAAGATAACAATCACGCTCAGCAATGCGAACAGTGCACACATGCCTTCAAAACGGCGCCCCGAGCGTGTATCTAAATCAAATAATGTACGGTAGAGAGTACGGCGAACAGAAGAGACTAAGCCTGACACATTTACCTCACCAAAAAGAAGGGCTGACAGTATGTCAGCCCTCTCGATTATAGCGGGTCTACTTTTAAGCAGGAAACCGCGTGTCGGAAACTCCCTTCAAGTACAGGACGCGTTTTCGCGCATTCTGGTCCGGCGATCGGACAACGCGTGCGGAACACACACCCCGAAGGCGGATTAATCGGGGACGGTAACTCACCTTCCAGCAGCTGGATAACCTTGTTCCTCTCCATATCAGGATCGGGAATTGGCACCGCTGACATTAGCGCTTTGGTATAGGGATGCAGCGGATTATGGTACACCTCGTCATAGGTCCCTAATTCCACCGCATGCCCGAGATACATCACCAGCACGCGATCGGAAATATGTTTAACCACTGCCAGGTCATGGGCAATGAAGATTAATGATAAACCCATCTCACGCTGTAATTGCTGCAACAGGTTAACAACCTGCGCCTGAATCGACACATCCAGCGCGGATACGGGCTCATCACAAATTATCAGCTTCGGCTCAAGGATCAACGCGCGGGCAATACCAATACGCTGGCACTGCCCACCGGAAAACTCGTGCGGATAGCGGTTAATCAGGTTAGGCAGTAACCCCACTTTCATCATCATCGCCTTTACGCGGTCACGAACTTCCTGCCCAGGCAGATTCGGGTGATAAGTCCTCAACGGTTCAGCGATAATTTCACCGATGGTCATACGCGGGTTTAGCGATGCCAGTGGATCCTGGAAAATCATCTGGATGTCACTGCGTACCGCCCGCCACTCATCGGGTTTCATGCCAAGCAAATCTTTGCCGAGCCAGGCGACTTTACCATCGGTCGCTTTTACCAGACCGATAATCGCACGCGCAAACGTCGATTTCCCGCAACCGGATTCCCCCACCACACCTAATGTTTCGCCCTCATACAGACGTAGTGTAACGCCATCAACGGCTTTCAGCGTTTTCGACGGTTGCCAGAACCACTGTTTACCATCTTTGATGTCGAAATGGACTTTCAGATCGGCAATTTCGAGGAGTACTTTTCGTTGTTCGGTTACCGCATTCATACCAGTTCCTCCACCGGTTTAAAGCAGGCACGCAGACGGCCCGGACTAAACTCTTCCAGTGGCGGAGCACTGCTACAGATTTCCATGGCATGCGGGCAACGGGGCTGGAACGGGCAGCCTTTCGGTAAACGCAACAGGTTCGGCGGATTACCCGGGATAGTCAGCATTTCTTCCCCTTCGGCATCCAGACGCGGGACGGCATTAAGCAGGCCAATTGAATACGGATGAACAGGCTTATAAAAGACATCGCGCGCACTACCATATTCCATCGTGCGTCCGGCATACATCACCAATACTTTGTCGCAAATACCGGCAACAACACCGAGGTCGTGGGTAATCATGATGATTGCGGTATTGAATTCACTTTTCAGCTCATTCAGCAGCGTCATGATTTGCGCCTGAACCGTAACATCCAGCGCAGTAGTGGGTTCATCGGCAATCAGTAACTTTGGCCTGCACAGTAGCGCCATGGCGATCATCACACGTTGACGCATACCGCCGGAGAATTCATGCGGGTACATTTTCATTCGCTTACGCGCTTCCGGCATTTTCACCGCATCCAGCATTCTGACTGACTCTTCAAAGGCTTCTGCTTTGCTCATACCTTTGTGTAGCATCAGAACTTCCATTAACTGTTCGCCGACCCGCATATACGGATTCAGAGAGGTCATAGGGTCCTGGAAGATCATCGAGATTTGCTCGGCGCGCAGTTTGTTCAGCTCACGCTCCGGTAAGTTCAGGATCTCACGACCGTTAAATGTAGCGGAACCGCCAATTCGGCCATTTGCGGCCAACAGGCCCATCAAGGCAAATGCAGTCTGCGACTTACCTGAACCTGACTCACCCACAATACCCAGCGTTTCCCCGGCGCGTAGTGAAAAGTTTAAATCGTTTACTGCAGTAACATCACCATCAGGGGTGGCAAACGTCACTCGCAGATCGGTAACGTTCAGCAGCGCGTTAGCCTGTTGTTGCGCGAGCGGCGCGGTTGAGGTCTCAATTACGCTCATGGCGGCACTCCTTAACGGTCTTTCGGGTCGAGGGCATCACGCAGGCCATCGCCAATAAAGTTAAAACAGAATAGCGTCACCACCAGGAACCCTGCCGGGAACAGCAGTAACCATGGCGATACTTCCATCGAGTTGGCACCATCACTGAGTAATGCGCCCCAGCTACTTAGCGGCTCTTGTGTGCCAAGTCCCAGGAAGCTCAGGAACGATTCAAACAGGATCATGCTGGGAACCAGCAACGAGGCGTAGACCACCACTACACCCAGTACGTTTGGCACAATGTGGCGCACAACAATACGCACGGTAGACACCCCACCGACCTGGGCTGCTTCAATAAACTCTTTGCGCTTCAGGCTCAGCGTCTGGCCACGAACGATACGCGCCATGTCAAGCCAGGATACCATCCCAATCGCCACAAAGATCAGCAGAATGTTTTGCCCAAAGAAGGTGACCAACAGAATAACGAAGAACATGAACGGGAAGGAGTTAAGGATTTCCAGCAGACGCATCATCACGGAGTCGATTTTACCGCCCAGGTAACCCGATAGTGAACCGTACAGCGTGCCCACAATCACCGCCACCAGCGCCGCCGCAATCCCCACCATCAACGAGATCCGTCCTCCAATTGCCACCCGCACCAGCAGGTCACGACCGGATGAGTCAGTGCCAAAATAGTGCCCGGACTCCGTATCAGGCGCGCTGGACATCATGCCCCAGTCGGTATCGAAGTAGGTAAACTGCGACAACATTGGCGCCAGGGTCACAAACAGCGCAATAATCACCAGTACCACGAGGCTGGCTACTGCCGCCCGGTTATGCATAAAGCGTCGACGCGCGTCCTGCCACAGGCTGCGGCCTTCGACCTCCAGCTTCTCACTGAAATTCTCCAGCGCTTCGCTGTTTTTCTTACTTAACATCATAGCGAGCTCCAGTATCAGTAACGGATTTTCGGGTCGATTACGGCATACAGCACATCGACAATCGCGTTAAACACGATGGTCAGCGCGCCGACCAGAATAGTCAGGCTCAGTACCAGCGAGTAATCGCGGTTTAATGCGCCATTCACAAACAGCTGCCCAATGCCCGGTAAACCATAGATAGTTTCAATAACCATCGAACCGGTAATGATGCCGACAAACGCGGGGCCCATATAGGACAACACCGGCAACAACGCAGGTTTTAACGCATGGCGGAAAATAATCCGTCGCATCGGTAACCCTTTAGCACGCGCGGTCCGAATAAAGTTAGAGTGCAGCACTTCAATCATCGAGCCGCGGGTAATACGCGCAATACTGGCAATGTAGGCCAGGGATAGCGCCACCATTGGCAGGATCATAAATTTCAGCGCCCCACCATTCCAGCCGCCACCGGGTAGCCATTTCAGTGTGATTGCAAATATCATGACTAATAAGGGAGCAACGACAAAACTGGGGATCACCACCCCGGTCATCGCCACCCCCATAACTGTGTAATCCCACCGCGTGTTTTGCTTCAACGCGGCGATTACGCCCGCACTGACGCCGATCACCACCGCCAGAATAAAGGCCGCAGCCCCCAGTTTCGCGGAAACCGGAAAGCTTGACGCGACCAGGTCATTAACGGTGTAGTCTTTATATTTAAAGGATGGCCCAAAATCACCGTGCGCCAGCTGTTTCAGATAGCTAAAGTACTGCGTTGAGATCGGATCATTAAGATGGTATTTCGCTTCAATATTCGCCAGAACTTCTGGCGGTAACGCGCGCTCTCCGGTGAAAGGACTTCCCGGTGCAAGACGCATCATAAAGAATGAAATCGTAATAAGAATAAATAGCGTCGGAATCGCTTCCAGACAGCGGCGTAATATAAATTTCAACATTGCCCGTACCTTCTGGCGTGTGCCTTTATACCCGTCATACTTCAAGCTGCAGGTGCGTTGGCTTTACTCGCTCACGCCAGTCACTTACTTAAGTAAGCTCCTGGCGATTTGCTGCGTTGCCGCCTTCCTGCAACGTGAATTATTTAGGGTATACCTCTCTTTGTCTAAAGAGGTATTTATAGTTCGAAGAAAAAGACACTGTGGGGCAAAAATGATTGCCCCACGTCTTGCCATTAATGCTTGATAATATACAAGTCTTTAACGTGGATATTATCCATCGGGTCTTTACCGGAGTATCCGCCTACCCAAGGTTTCACCAGACGGGCGTTAACGTAGTAGAACACCGGTACAATTGCAGAGTCTTTATCCAACAGCTGTTCTGCTTGCGAATACAGTTCACTGCGCTGAGCATCATCAGTTGCTTTCAGGGTATCAGCAATCAACTTGTCAAATGCAGGGCTCTTATAGTGGACGGTGTTGTTGGAGCTGTCAGACAGCACCATATTCAGGAAAGACGTCGGTTCGTTATAATCCGCACACCAGCCTGCGCGTGAAACGTCATAGTTGCCCTGATGACGCGTATCGAGGAACGTCTTCCACTCCTGATTTTCCAGCTTCACGTTCGCACCCAGATTTTTCTTCCAGATGGATGCCGCAGCGATAGCCAGCTTCTTGTGCAGATCGGAGGTGTTATACAGCAGATCAAAGGTCAACGGTTTATCTGCGGTAAAACCAGCTTCGGCCAGCAGTTTTTTCGCTTCTTCGTTACGTTTTTCCTGTGACCACTTGAACCACTCTGGCTCAACCAGTTTAGCGCCATCAGTATATGGCGGGGTAAAGCTATAGGCAGGCAGATCGCCCTGGTTTTTCACTTTGTTGACGATAATGTCACGATCCAGCGCCAGCTTCAGGGCGGTACGAACACGAACATCGTTGAACGGTGCTTTTTGGTTGTTAATTTCGTAATAATAGGTGCACAGGTAAGGATCAACGTGAACTTCGTTCGGGATCTCTTTTTTCAGTTTCTGGAATAACTCAATCGGCATGTTGTTATAGGTCATGTCGATTTCACCGCTGCGATAGCGGTTCACGTCAGTCACTTCAGAAGAAATTGGCAGGTATGTAACCTGGTTAATAATGGTTTTCGCGTTGTCCCAGTAGTTGGTATTACGCTCAAGAACAATACGCTCGTTGACAACCCAGTCTTTCAGTTTATAAGAGCCGTTAGAAACGATGTTAGCGGGTTGGGTCCATTTTTCACCGAATTTTTCCACCACGGCTTTAGGCACAGGGGAAAGAGAGGAGTGCACAAGTAGTTTGTAGAAATAAGGAACAGGTTCGCTCAGAGTGACTTCAAAGGTATGGTCGTCAATCGCTTTTACACCGAGATCGGTAACTGGCTTCTTACCGGCGATGATGTCATCAATATTGACAATATGTCCGTACTGTAAATAGCTGGCGTACGGTGAAGCAGTATTAGGGTTCGCCAGACGTTGCCAGCTATAGACGAAATCTTGTGCGGTAACGGGCGTTCCATCAGACCATTTAGCGTCTTTACGCAGATGGAATGTCCAGACTTTAAAATCTTTATTTTCCCATTTATCAGCCACGCCCGGCGATGGTTTGCCATCAACGTCACTGATTAATAAACCTTCAAATAAATCACGGCTAATGTTGGATTCCGGTACACCTTCGATTTTATGCGGATCGAGTGACTGAACTTCCGAACCATTATTACGCACCAGAGTCTGCTTCTCTGCCAACTGTACACCTGCTGGTACTACTGCTGCTGTAGCAACATTTCCAGCGATTAGCGCAGTTAGGATCCCCGCAGCTACTAAACTTTTTTTAGTGATGTTAGTCATTGTGTTTGTACTCCCTCATTATTATGGCTGGTTTTATAACCAGACTGTTAATCCTGTCAGGATCCCTGTACGGCACCGGAGATTTTCTACCGTCAGGTGTTTTTTTGTTTACTGCTCGCTATCACCGACTTTATTTATTCTGACGATTCGTTTGATCGCCTTGCGTCGATTATCTACGTGCCTCCCCTGCCGGAAGCACGCTATTATCCTGTTGAGAGAAACTAACTGAAAATGATTCTCATCAACGTGAAATCTTCTGCTAAATACCTGGCCGGAAAGTATCAAATGCGTTTCTTCACCGCCAATACATTTTACAGATTTGTTAACCAATTCTCTTTTATCGAAAAAAAACCGCACTAAAAAATCATCAAAAAAGCAATTTTTCAACAATAAAATCAATTAATTCAATGTATTGCATGAGACACCCAGTTCATCACCCTGTCCGGCATCGAAGAGACGTCAGAATGCACATAAATTTAACAATTGGTTATTAATTAGCACATTCATCTAAATTAGGTGCTGAAATAACTAATATCATTTCGATAATCCTTCAGCAAGCCCCAGAGTATGATGTTAATAAAATAACAATGCAGCCCTGTTTCATCTGTTCTGCGGAAAAGGTAATTGTGTTTAAAATCAATACATAAAAATGCAGTTGGCTATCATCATTTTTTAGTATTGCTATGCCACTTTTCAACTTTCGTGAGAAGTTTTACTGACAATGGAGGGAAACGGAGCCAGAGAGCAGCTCCGTTTATATTGAATGGGTGTATTCAGGCAAGTAAACCCGGGAAAATGGACTTGATACCGGTCACAATGAACTCAATACCCAACGCCATGAGTAACAACCCCATAATACGCGTAATGACGTTGATGCCGGTTTGTCCCAACAGGCGAACCAGCCATGGCGCCATTCGAAACAATCCCCAACAGCACAGAGCAAACAGCGCAATTGCCACGAAAAAACCGAACAGATTAATGGCACTATGATAACGCGTACCCCAGACGATCGTTGAGCTTATTGCCCCCGGCCCCGCCATTAACGGCAGCGCTAACGGGACAACGCCAATGCTCTCGCGTATTGCCGTCTCCGACTTTTCCTGCTTGTTTTGCTTATCTTCCCCAAGTTTTCCGCTGATCATCGACATCGCGATAGTCACGACCAGGATACCACCGGCAATCCTGAACGAATCAATTGAGATACCAAACAATTGCAGAATTCCATCCCCCAGAAACAGAGAGGTCCACAGAATGATAGCAACCGACAGGTTTGCCGTAAGGTTGGTTTTATTGCGTGCGGCAGCGGTCTGGTAGCTGGTCATGCTGATAAAAACAGGGATGATCCCTACCGGGTTGACCAATGCAAATAACCCAATGAAAAATTTAAAATAGACAGGAAAATCGAATAGCGTATGGATCACGGTTAGCTCCGAAGCGTTAGCCGGATAAAATGAGTCATAAAAATTGATGAAATCCGCGCTGAAGATACGCCTTTTGTCAGCATACTTCACCTGCTATCTGCGTATATCTGCGTAAATACGCTACCATTACTCGGTGTTATTAATATGTATTAAATATGCTAATGTTAACCTCATTCATTACATCAATTTTTTAACACTTACCAAGAAACGCTAAAAGGGCCTGCTGAAAGGTGTCAGCTTTGCGTAAATTTGATCCAGATCACGCAATTACTACTCAGAAGTGAGTAATCTTGCTTACGCCACCTGGAGGTAACGCGTTAGAGTTAAATGACGCTAACGCATAAGCTCTTTTAGTAAATCAAAGTAAAGTGGACGTTAATTAACCGTTTGATTTTCAAAACGTTATACAATTTTTCGTCGGTCTGTCTATACTCTCGTATCGAGCAGATGATTTACTAAAAAAGTTTAACATTATCAGGAGAGCATTATGGCTGTTACTAATGTCGCTGAACTTAACGCACTTGTAGAGCGCGTAAAAAAAGCCCAGCGTGAATATGCCAGTTTCACTCAAGAACAGGTTGACAAAATCTTCCGCGCCGCCGCTCTGGCAGCCGCAGACGCTCGAATCCCTCTCGCGAAAATGGCCGTTGCCGAATCCGGCATGGGCATCATCGAAGACAAAGTGATCAAAAACCACTTTGCTTCCGAATACATTTACAACGCTTATAAAGATGAAAAGACCTGTGGTGTTCTGTCTGAAGACGACACTTTCGGTACTATCACCATCGCTGAACCGATTGGTATCATCTGCGGTATCGTTCCAACCACTAACCCGACATCTACTGCTATCTTCAAATCGCTGATCAGCCTGAAGACGCGTAACGCAATTATCTTCTCTCCACATCCGCGTGCTAAAGATGCCACTAACAAAGCGGCTGACATCGTTCTGCAGGCGGCTATCGCTGCTGGTGCACCGAAAGATCTGATCGGCTGGATCGATCAACCTTCCGTTGAACTGTCTAATGCTCTGATGCATCACCCGGACATCAACCTGATCCTTGCGACCGGTGGTCCAGGTATGGTTAAAGCAGCATACAGCTCCGGTAAACCCGCAATCGGTGTAGGTGCAGGTAACACCCCTGTTGTTATTGACGAAACAGCGGATATTAAGCGCGCGGTTGCTTCCGTTCTGATGTCTAAAACCTTCGATAACGGCGTAATCTGTGCTTCTGAACAGTCCGTTGTTGTTGTTGACTCTGTATACGATGCAGTTCGTGAACGTTTCGCTAGCCACGGCGGCTACATGCTGCAGGGCAAAGAGCTGAAAGCTGTTCAGGACGTTATCCTGAAAAATGGCGCACTGAACGCCGCTATCGTTGGTCAGCCGGCCTATAAAATTGCTGAACTGGCAGGCTTCTCAGTTCCGGAAACAACTAAGATCCTGATCGGTGAAGTGAAAGTTGTTGATGAAAGCGAGCCGTTTGCTCACGAAAAACTGTCCCCGACGCTGGCGATGTACCGTGCGAAAGATTTCGAAGATGCGGTAGACAAAGCAGAGAAACTGGTTGCGATGGGTGGTATCGGCCACACTTCTTGCCTGTACACTGACCAGGACAACCAACCAGAACGCGTTGCTTACTTCGGTCAGATGATGAAAACCGCGCGTATCCTGATTAACACCCCGGCTTCACAGGGTGGTATCGGCGACCTGTACAACTTCAAACTCGCACCTTCCCTGACTCTGGGTTGTGGTTCCTGGGGTGGTAACTCCATCTCTGAAAACGTTGGTCCTAAGCATCTGATCAACAAGAAAACCGTTGCTAAGCGAGCTGAAAACATGTTGTGGCACAAACTTCCGAAATCTATCTACTTCCGTCGTGGCTCACTGCCAATCGCGCTGGATGAAGTGATTACCGATGGTCACAAACGTGCTCTGATCGTGACCGACCGCTTCCTGTTCAATAACGGTTATGCTGACCAGATCACCTCCGTGCTGAAAGCAGCCGGCGTTGAAACCGAAGTGTTCTTTGAAGTTGAAGCTGACCCGACTCTGAGCGTTGTTCGTAAAGGTGCTGAGCTGGCTAACTCCTTCAAACCTGACGTTATCATCGCACTGGGCGGTGGTTCCCCGATGGATGCCGCGAAAATCATGTGGGTGATGTACGAACATCCGGAAACCCATTTCGAAGAGCTGGCACTGCGCTTTATGGACATCCGTAAACGTATCTATAAGTTCCCGAAAATGGGCGTGAAAGCGAAAATGATCGCCGTCACCACCACTTCCGGTACCGGTTCTGAAGTAACGCCGTTTGCGGTTGTTACCGACGATGCAACGGGTCAGAAATATCCGCTGGCTGACTACGCGCTGACTCCAGATATGGCAATTGTCGATGCCAACCTGGTGATGGATATGCCGAAATCACTGTGTGCATTCGGTGGTCTGGATGCGGTGACTCACGCCCTGGAAGCTTACGTTTCCGTGCTGGCTTCTGAATTCTCTGACGGTCAGGCTCTGCAAGCGCTGAAACTGCTGAAAGAAAACCTGCCTGCGTCCTACCATGAAGGTTCTAAGAACCCGGTCGCGCGTGAGCGTGTTCACAGTGCAGCAACCATCGCCGGTATCGCGTTTGCTAACGCCTTCCTGGGTGTATGTCACTCAATGGCGCACAAGCTGGGCTCTCAGTTCCACATTCCTCACGGTCTGGCGAACGCCCTGCTGATCAGCAACGTCATTCGTTATAACGCGAACGACAACCCGACTAAACAGACTGCATTCAGCCAGTACGATCGTCCGCAAGCTCGTCGTCGCTACGCTGAAATCGCAGACCATCTGGGTTTAAGCGCACCGGGCGACCGTACTGCGGCTAAAATCCAGAAACTGCTGGCATGGCTGGAAGAAATCAAAGCTGAGCTGGGTATTCCTAAATCTATCCGTGAAGCTGGCGTTCAGGAAGCTGACTTCCTGGCACACGTCGACAAACTGTCTGAAGATGCGTTTGACGACCAGTGTACCGGTGCTAACCCGCGTTACCCGCTGATTTCTGAACTGAAACAGATCCTGCTGGATACTTACTACGGTCGTGAGTACAGCGAAGGTGAAACTGCTGCTAAAACTGAACCAGCAGCCGCGCCTAAAGCTGAGAAAAAAGCGAAAAAATCCGCTTAATGTACTCACATAAGTTTTAGTATCTTCATAAACGGCCCCTTGGGGCCGTTTTTTTTGACATACTCAGCCAAAACCAGGCTATGCAGACACCAGCCATCGAGGTGAAAAGGCGTAAGAGAAATAGGTGCAAACAAGAGATGTATGAGTAACACCAGAAGGCAATACCGCAGGGTAACGCTTCTGGCTAAAGCAGAGGCCTACCCTGCGATTTAACTCAGCAGGAGAGCAGAGGGTTAATCGTGGCTGTGACGTTCCTGAATGGCCGTCAGAGAGCCTTCAGACTGTGCTTCCTTATAATGCTTGCGGCACACCGATACATAGCGTTCATTTCCTCCTATAACGACCTGCTCACCTTCGTTATAAGGTCTTCCGGCCTGATCAAGGCGTAACACCATGCTGGCCTTACGGCCACAGAAGCAAATGGTCTTTAATTCAACCAACTTATCAGACCATGCAAGCAGATATTCGCTACCACCAAATAATTCACCACGGAAATCAGTGCGTAAGCCATAACACAAAACTGGAATATCCAGCTGATCAACAACCTCTGATAATTCATAAACCTGCTGTCGCGTCAGAAACTGAGACTCATCGACCAGCACGCAGTGAATTCGTTGTTGCGCGTTCTCCGCACGAATCTCCTCGAACAAAGATGAATTTTGGTTAAACAATTTTGCAGGTGACGACAGGCCTATACGTGAACTTACTTTTCCCGCGCCAAAACGGTCATCAATTTCCGCTGTATATACAACGGCACGCATCCCACGTTCCTGATAATTGTATGAAGATTGCAGCAATGCCGTCGACTTGCCTGCATTCATTGCAGAATAGTAAAAATAAAGCTGTGCCATTGTGTGTCGGCCCTCACCGGGGAGAATAAATATGGGCAGGATTGTATCATATTTCACAAACAAGTCGGTGCAGCGTGACATTCGGAATGTATAAAAGAACGTGCAAACACCACCCTGTTTCGTCTAAATACCCCTCAGCACGGAAGTGCCCTTGGGTACTTTCTTAAGTGGACAATAGAGTGAAAGTACGCTGCCAAAGCACAAACAACCTGAAGTATGATGTGTATATACACATTCTTTCACAAATAGTGCTCCTGAAATTCATCAAAGTCACTTATCATCACCGCGCAATAAAGAAACCCTGCCCTTATTGTTATTGTATCTAACGATAGCCGCCTTGTAATAGAGGATTTCCGTAAGCAAAACTAATACAAAAGGTTGAAATCACTGCAAAGAGATACTATTTGTACACTATGAAATGTGACCTGAATCTTGAATTTTTACTCTCTGCTGCCGGGAAGCCCGCATACCAATAAGCCTTTTTTATGCCCGACATCGTCATAAAATTAAGACTGAACAATTAATACAGCCACTAAATAAAGAGCAATTTTGAATTCCTTACATTCCTGGCTATTGCACAACTGAATTTATCGCTCTATTATTAGCTCAACAAACCACCCCAATATAAGTTTGAGATTACTACAATGAGCGAAGCACTTAAAATTCTGAACAACATCCGTACTCTTCGTGCGCAGGCGAGAGAATGTACTCTGGAAACGCTTGAAGAAATGCTGGAAAAATTAGAAGTTGTAGTTAGCGAGCGTCGCGAAGAAGAAAGCGCTGCCGCTGCTGAAGTTGAAGAGCGTACCCGTAAACTGCAACAATATCGTGAAATGCTGATTGCTGATGGTATTGATCCGAACGAACTGCTGAATAGCATGGCTGCGGTTAAGTCCGGCACCAAAGCTAAACGTGCAGCACGTCCGGCTAAATATAGCTACGTTGACGAAAACGGTGAAACTAAAACCTGGACTGGCCAGGGTCGTACACCGGCAGTGATCAAAAAAGCGATGGAAGAACAAGGTAAACAACTGGACGATTTCCTGATCAAGGAATAATTCAGAAATAGTTTGCTTAAAATCCCGCCACTGGCGGGATTTTTTTTACCCGCACTTCGCACATTGCCCTACCCAAATTAGGTATAAAAAAACGGCGCTGGATTAGCAGCGCCGCTCTGTCCTTATAATACCGCGAGGTTACTTCTTAATACCCATCTCATCTTCAAGCCATGCTTTAAATTCAGCGCCAAGCGTATTATGGCGAATACCATATTCAACGAACGCCTGCATATAGCCCAGCTTATTACCACAGTCATGGCTTTTGCCCTTCATGTGATAGGCTTCTACCGTTTCTTTTTCGATCAGCATATCGATTGCGTCGGTCAGCTGAATTTCATCACCTGCTCCCGGAGGTGTTTTTGCCAGCAGAGGCCAGATATCCGCACTGAGAACATAACGCCCCACAACGGCCAGATTAGATGGCGCAACGTCAGCTTTCGGTTTTTCTACCACGCCAACCATCGGTACGCTTTCACCAGGCGCTAATTCAACGCCTTTGCAATCAACAACACCATAAGCCGTTACGTCTGCTACAGGCTCCACCATAATCTGGCTACTGCCAGTTTCATCAAAACGGTGGATCATTTCAGCAAGGTTGTCACGGGATAAATCAGATTCATATTCGTCAAGAATAACGTCCGGCAGGATGACCGCAACCGGTTCATCGCCAACAACCGGATGGGCACACAATACCGCATGACCCAGACCTTTTGCCAACCCCTGACGCACCTGCATAATAGTGACATGCGGAGGGCAAATAGATTGTACTTCTTCCAGAAGCTGACGTTTTACGCGTTTTTCCAGCATCGCTTCAAGTTCAAAGCTGGTATCAAAGTGGTTTTCAATTGAATTCTTAGACGAGTGAGTCACGAGTACAATTTCAGTGATGCCCGCAGCAATACATTCGTTTACGACGTACTGAATTAATGGCTTATCAACCAACGGTAGCATCTCTTTCGGGATTGCCTTCGTAGCCGGTAACATCCTGGTTCCTAATCCCGCAACCGGGATAACGGCTTTTTTGACTTTTGAATTAAGGGCAGCCATTTAAAACTCTCCTGGACTGTTCATGTATTGAACGTGTTCATCAATCTGTTTCGCATCCGAGTATATCAGTACCGCAGTAAGCTTCAGGTCTGAAAAGGACGCGCGTCGGTATAATTAAGATAAATACGAATAAGACTGGCGCTGATAGTAGCACTCACAGCGTAAGGGAGGTGAACCAATTTTATTCACTACCCTCTCGATTGTTCATTCCGCAGACAACATCAGGCGCAAGCGACCGCCTGCCCCCCAGATTTGGCACTGCCAGGATTCACAGCGTTGACTTAACTGATTCAGATACGTATTGCCTAACGTGCCCAGCGGAACACCATTACTGATTTGTACGTGATGTGAACCGGTATTTAATGTCGCATTCAGCCCAGCCGATACCAGAATCAGATTTTTTAATACGCTGTGGTAATACCCCACCAGCAGTGGAAACTGTCCGGGTAAATTAGCCTGACGAAGTAAATGATTCACCTGTTTCAATAGCGCACCGAGCTCAGGCAGTCGTTGATTCTGATGGGTGAGTTGTTCTTGCAGCAAACCATTAAACAGCGCGCGCAGTAATAATGCAGCCAGGACACCATTATCCCCTGCTCGAGTAACATCCAGACAATAGAAGGCGAGATCGTGGTCCGACAGAGGGGCAATATCCAATACCAGTCCAGGTTGATCAGCGGCGACCAACTGGCGGTAGTTGACCCGACAATGCGAGATGACTTGCGACACTGGGGGCTGTAATTCTTGCAACAGTTTTGCGGCGGCAGCAGGATCGCCCACCATCGCATCCCAGTCACGAAACAGGCGTTCTTCTTCTTCCACGCGAGAATTAAACATATTGGGATAAAGACATGCAAAAACGGTTTCTCGCAGGCGGTTAAGGTCCTTCACGGGCTTTAAAAGAACATCATCCACACCGAGCCGTAATGCTTTGGCAATATCGGCCATATTTTCCGTTGCGGAGATCACCAGAATAGGCGTCTGATCGCCACGATTACGCAGATACTCGACCAGTTTAAGGCCGTTCATTCTCGGCATAGCGAGATCGCAAATCATCAGGTCGGGGGTGAAGCGCCCCAGTAACTCCAGCGCATCAAGCCCGTCTCCCGCTACTGCTGTTGTCGCTCCCAAAGAGGAAAACCATGAATCCAGAAGCGAGCGAAATACTGGCTCATCTTCAACGATAAGAATCTGTTTTCCGACCAATGGCTGCGTCATATTCTCCCCCCTGACTGGCTTTAGTAAATAGTGGCATGCTATTGCAACTCACGCCTGTCAGAATTTGCTTAAGTGTTGATAAAAAATGCGTTAAACGTTGGTTTTTACCAAGGGCAGAAGCTCATCCATTTTCTTCTCGACCGCTAACTGCCCGGCAGCAATTGCAGCACCGGCGCGATGGAAATCCAGCGTGGATATTTGCGGACAAAACGGCTGAATCAGAATATCAGGTGGGTCCCCAGCCATACGGTTGCGCTTGAGACGGTTTTCCAGAACCTGAATCGAGGTCGTCATGATCTCCATCGCCGTAGGTGCCGTGACTGCACGCCGGGCCGTAATGTTGCTCAAGCGCTCTTTCAGGCGGGCATGCCATGACAGCTCATCATCGTTCGATTCGGTTTCACTATTGACGTTGAAGGAGAGCAGATCTTGTTGCATCAGGTGCGCATCATGTTGCAGGTCGACCGCAATAACGATATCGGCCCCCAACGCACGCGTCAGAGAGACAGGCACAGGGTTCACCACCGCACCATCTACCAGCCAATAACCATTGTGCGCCACAGGTGACATGAGGCCTGGAATACTGCAGGAGGCCCGAACGGCAAGGTGCAAATCACCTTCAGTAAACCAGAGTTCACGGCCCGTACTGAGATTGGTTGCGACAGTGGCAAAACGGCGTGAGCATTGCTCGATAGATTCTACCGGCATGACATTACGATACTGGTTGAATACCCGTTCGCCGCGCAATAGTCCGCCCCTGCGCCACGAGAGATCCATCAGGCGTAAAACATCCCAGTAACTGAAGGAGCAAACCCACTGTTCAAGCGCGGGGAGTTTGTTACATGCGTAGGCGGCGCCGACCAGTGAGCCAATGGAACACCCTGCCACAATATCAATGTCAATGCCCATGTGTTTCAGGGCTTTGATCACACCAATATGCGACCAGCCGCGTGCTGCGCCGGAACCTAGCGCCAGCCCAATTTTTATTTTTCTCATTATACCTACAGACTTCCCCTGGCTTGCAGACGTAGCAACATCGCCACGGCTCAGTTAACATAGTGCCACCCTGGCGTTTTTACGCCGTTTTTTTATTCCAGGGAGTACTTTGTGTCTCAGCTTTGTCCCTGTGGTAGCGCTGTCGAGTATAGCCTATGTTGCTACCGTTATGTGTCCGGTGCACAAGTAGCACCTACGCCGTCACATCTCATGCGTTCTCGTTACTGTGCTTTTGTGATGAAAGACGCAGATTACCTCATCAAAACCTGGCATCCAGATTGCCATGCCGCCGATTTCCGGGATGACATTATTGCAGGATTTACCCATACCGAATGGCTGGGGCTGACCGTTTTTGAACAGCAGACGGCAGAAACCGACACTATCGGTTATGTCAGTTTTGTCGCACGGTTTTCTGAACAGGGAAAAACAGGCGCAATTATCGAACGCTCTCGTTTTTTAAAAGAAAACGGTCAGTGGTACTATATCGATGGTACACGCCCGCAAATTGGACGAAACGATACCTGCCCTTGTGGCTCCGGTAAAAAATTTAAAAAGTGCTGCGGCTAATCAACGCCCGACAGCATCAACTATGCAAACATTCTCAACAGGATCTCCGCTGCAAATGCATTCATTACAACGAAAAGTGCTGCGTACTATTTGCCCGGACCAAAAAGGTCTGATCGCGCGCATTACTAATATCTGTTACAAGCACGAACTGAACATCGTGCAGAATAATGAGTTCGTGGATCACCGTACCGGGCGCTTTTTCATGCGTACCGAACTGGAAGGCATTTTTAACGATGTCACACTGCTGACCGATCTGGACAGCGCACTACCAGAAGGTTCCATTCGTGAACTTACGCCAGCGGGTCGTCGCCGCATTGTCATTTTAGTCACCAAAGAAGCTCACTGTTTGGGCGACCTATTAATGAAGGCCAATTACGGCGGGCTGGATGTTGAAATTGCCGCAGTTATCGGCAATCACGACACGTTGCGCTCCCTGGTTGAGCGTTTTGATATTCCTTTTGAGCTGGTCAGCCACGAAGGACTAACGCGTGACGAGCATGACCAAAAAATGGCGGACGCTATCGACGCACATCAGCCAGACTATGTCGTGCTGGCAAAATATATGCGTGTCCTGACGCCGACATTTGTTTCTCGCTTCCCAAATAAGATTATCAATATTCACCATTCATTCCTGCCCGCCTTTATTGGCGCGCGCCCGTACCATCAGGCGTATGAGCGCGGCGTGAAGATCATCGGAGCGACAGCCCACTATGTGAATGACAATCTCGACGAAGGTCCGATCATCATGCAGGACGTGATTCATGTAGATCATACCTATACCGCAGAGGATATGATGCGTGCCGGTCGTGACGTTGAGAAAAACGTATTAAGCCGTGCGCTGTATCAGGTTCTCGCGCAGCGTGTCTTTGTTTACGGTAATCGAACGATTATTCTGTAATCACCAATAATATGAATTGATTAGCTTTACTGCGTTACGGATGAAAAGTACGCAAACGATCCACGTTAAGCAAAGGAATGCTTTACAGCGGCGCGTCATTTGATATGATGCGCCCCGCTTCCCAAGGAAGCAGGCCAGTAACATAGCATTACCCCGTGGTGGGGTTCCCGAGCGGCCAAAGGGAGCAGACTGTAAATCTGCCGTCATCGACTTCGAAGGTTCGAATCCTTCCCCCACCACCATTCATTCCTGTAGATTCATAAAATTAGTATACCCCTGGTGGGGTTCCCGAGCGGCCAAAGGGAGCAGACTGTAAATCTGCCGTCATCGACTTCGAAGGTTCGAATCCTTCCCCCACCACCATCACTTCCTAAAGCACTACATCTCAATCAATACGCAATGCCCTATATTCTGCCCATGCGGGAAGGATGAAAAGCTTCGACTAAGGTTCGATTCGAGCGTAGCGAGAAAGCGTTGCCGCAGGCAACGACCCGAAGGGCGAAGCGCATAGCGCTGAGTCATCCTTCCCCCCTTACTTCATAAAGTACCAACACAAAATCAATCTTCAATGCCCTTTATTTGCCTGATGCGCTGCGCTTATCAGGCCTACAAAGTCCACTGACACCTACGTAGGCTGGATAAGGCGGTTACGCCGCCATCCGGGCGAACAGGCATAAAAAACCCCGCCGAAGCGGGGTTTGGTGCGTTATAACGCGAAATTAATGACGGGCGCGCACAATCTGATATTTACGTGTCAGATACTCGACTGGCACGCTCCAGATATGTACCAGACGCGAGAACGGGAACAACAGGAACAGCGTCATACCTAATACCAGGTGCATACGGAAAATGAATGCTACGCCATCCAGATACTGAGACGCCCCACCGTGGAAGGTCACCACTGATTGCGCCCAGTTCACCAGCTTCATCATTTCGCTACCGTCCATATGCTGAGCCGAGAACGGAATGGTCAGCAGACCCAGCGCACACTGGATAACCAGAACAGACAGCACCAGAATGTCGGCACCCGTGGTCGTTGCACGCACGCGCGGACTGAACAGACGACGTTTCAGCAGCAGCACGCCCCCCACCAGGCACATCACACCACTGGCACCACCGGCAAACATCGCCATCTTTTGCTTCACTTCAAGCGGCAACCACGCTTCGTACATCCAGTGCGGCGTCAGCATCCCCAGGAAATGACCCGCGAAGATGCCGAGGATCCCAATGTGAAACAGGTTTGACGCAAGGTTCATCCCTTTGCGATCCAGCATCTGGCTGGAAGCCGCACGCCAGGTATACTGACCGTAGTCGTAGCGTAACCAGCTGCCAATCAGAAAGACAGAACCCGCAATATACGGATAGATGTCAAAGAAGAACGTATTCAGGAAGTGCATTAGTTCTGTCCTCCGGTGGTGATGTTCAGGTACTGCGGCGCAACGGCCCCGGCAAAACGACGTTGATGAGCAGAAATTTCAGACTCACCACATCCCTGGTCGGCAAAGAATTTCACCTGCTCTTCTTCCCAAACAGCATCCAGTGCCTGCGGCGTGTCGTCACGAACTTCATCCGCAATTTTTTCGGCCACTTTGTCGCTGTCGATAGCGGTATTCGCCAGCTTTAACAGCAGATCGAACAGCACCGCGTAGCGACTTTCGCGCTGTTGCAGTCGCGCGCTGAGCAGCGCCAGAATCGGGGCGATATCCTGCAAGCCACCTAACGCTTCGCTTTTTGGCAACTGTGCGAGATATTCCAGATACAGCGGCAAGTGATCAGGCAATTCGCGGCTATCGAGTTGTAGTCCGTGCTGCTCATACTGAGCCATCAGGTCAACCATCGCCTGGCCGCGATCGCGGGATTCACCGTGAACATGTTCAAACAGCAATAGTGACGTCGCACGACCACGGTCGAACAGTTCGCTATAGCTTGCCTGCGCATCCAGCATATCCTGCGCAGTTAAATCGCGCAGGAAAACGCCCAGCGTCTGGGCATCCTCTTTGTCCAGGTTTTCAGATGACGCGAGTGCATCGAAAAGTTCCTGCTGATACTGCCACAAGGCAGCATCCGGGTACTCGAGCAGACGCGAAACAATGACGAGTTCAATCATTGGTGCGGCTCCGTTTTACTGGTCACATCGACAGCATCAATGCGGCGACTGTTGAACAGATTGAATTTCGTATCAGAACCGTGGCAACCATCACCGAAGGTGAAACCACAACCGCTTTTCTCCGGGAATGCTTCACGCGCCAGTTCGCGATGGCTGCTCGGGATCACAAAACGATCTTCGTAGTTAGCAATCGCCAGGTAACGATACATCTCTTGTGCCTGGGCTTCAGTCAGACCGACCTCTTCCAGCGCGCGGGTATCGACTTTGCCGTCTACAGTTTCTGCGCGTTTGTAGTGACGCATCGCCAGCATACGTTTCAGCGCCCGCAGTACCGGCTGGGTATCACCTGCAGTCAGCAGGTTCGCCAGATACTGAACCGGGATACGCAGGCTGTCCACGTCCGGCAGAATACCGTTGCTACCCAGTTCACCCGCATCAGCAGCGGACTGAATCGGAGATAAAGGTGGCACATACCAGACCATCGGCAACGTGCGGTATTCCGGGTGCAGCGGCAGCGCCAGCTTCCAGTCCATCGCCATTTTGTATACCGGCGACTGCTGGGCCGCGTCGATCACGCTCAGCGGAATGCCATCTTTCAGTGCCTGTTCAATCACCGCCGGATCGTTTGGATCGAGGAATACGTCCAACTGACTCTGATACAGATCCTTCTCGTTCTCGGTGCTTGCAGCGCTTTCGATAGCATCGGCGTCATACAGCAACACGCCGAGATAACGAATACGACCGACACAGGTTTCAGAACATACCGTCGGTTGGCCAGCTTCAATACGCGGATAGCAGAAGATGCACTTCTCAGATTTACCGCTCTTCCAGTTGAAGTAGATCTTCTTGTACGGACACCCGGTGATGCACATACGCCAGCCGCGGCACTTGTCCTGGTCAATCAGCACGATGCCATCTTCTTCACGTTTGTAGATGGCACCACTTGGACAGGTCGCCACGCACGCCGGGTTCAGACAGTGCTCGCACAGACGGGGCAGATACATCATGAAGGTATTTTCAAACTGCCCGTACATCGCCTTCTGCATATTTTCGAAGTTCTGGTCTTTCGCCAGCTTCTCAAACTCACCGCCCAGGTCATCTTCCCAGTTCGGACCTTTGGTGATTTTGTCCATACGCTGACCGGTAATCAGCGAGCGCGGACGGGCGATCGGCTGCGCCTTGCTATCAGCGGGCGCGTTGTGCAGCGTCTGGTAGTCGAAATCAAACGGCTCGTAGTAATCATCAATGCCCGGCAGATGCGGGTTAGCAAAGATTTTACCCAGCAGCAGCGCTTTGTTACCCATGCGCGGCACCAGCTTGCCGTTGATTTTACGGATCCAACCGCCCTTCCATTTTTCCTGGTTTTCCCAGTCAGTCGGGAACCCCGTTCCCGGCTTCGTTTCAACGTTGTTGAACCAGGCATATTCGGCACCTTCACGGCTGGTCCAGACGTTTTTGCAGGTTACTGAACAGGTGTGGCAACCGATGCACTTATCGAGATTCAGCACCATGCCGACTTGTGAACGAATTTTCATTTTACGCTCTCCTGTACCTGGTCATTGCCTTCACCATCCAACCAGTCAATGTTCTTCATCTTACGTACCACAACGAACTCATCACGGTTCGACCCTACGGTGCCGTAGTAGTTAAAGCCGTAGGCCAGATGTGCATAGCCGCCGATCATGTGGGTCGGTTTCGGCGTAATACGCGTTACCGAGTTATGGATCCCGCCACGCTGCTGGGTAATTTCTGAACCAGGCAGGTTCACAATACGTTCTTGCGCGTGGTACATCATGGTCATCCCGGCCGGCACACGTTGGCTGACAACGGCACGGGCAGTTAAGGCACCGTTGCTGTTGAAAACTTCGATCCAGTCGTTATCTTCGATGCCCAAATCTTTCGCATCGGCTTCACTCATCCACACAATCGGACCGCCACGACCTAACGTCAGCATCAGCAGGTTGTCACTGTAGGTAGAGTGGATACCCCACTTCTGGTGCGGCGTCAGGAAGTTGAGCGCTTTTTCAGGGTTGCCATTGGACTTCTCGCCCATCACCTCTTTCACCGAACGGGTGTCGATTGGCGGGCGATAGACCAGCAAGCTTTCACCGAAGTCACGCATCCACTGGTGATCCTGATACAGCTGCTGGCGACCAGACAACGTGCGCCATGGGATTAGCTCATGAACGTTGGTGTAACCGGCGTTATAAGAAACATGTTCATCTTCCAGACCTGACCAGGTCGGGCTGGAGATGATTTTGCGCGGTTGCGCCTGAATATCGCGGAAGCGAATCTTCTCGTCTTCTTTATTCAGCGCCAGATGCGTATGGTCACGGCCGGTAAATTCACTCAGCGCGGCCCAGGCTTTAACGGCGACCTGGCCATTCGTTTCCGGTGCCAGCGTCAGGATCATCTCAGCGGCATCAATGGCTGTATTAAGACAAGGCTGGCCTTTCGCCGGACCTTCTGCCTTGGTGTAATTGAGCTTACGCAGCAGATCCATTTCGCTCTGAGTATTCCAGGCAATCCCTTTACCACCATTACCGACTTTGTCCATCAACGGGCCGATAGAGGTGAAGCGCTCGTAAGTTGCCGGGTAATCACGCTCGACGGTCATGATGTGCGGTGCGGTGACGCCAAGGATCAGGTCGCATTCGCCTTTTTTCCAGTCTTTCACGTCCAGCGGTTGCGCCAGTTCAGCGGCGGAGTCGTGCTGGATAGGCAGTGTCACCACGTCAGTTTCTTTGCCAAGGTGACCGACACAAACTTCAGAGAATTTCTTGGCGATGGCTTTGTAGATTTCCCAGTCGCTTTTCGATTCCCAGGCCGGGTCAACAGCAGCAGACAGCGGATGAATAAACGGATGCATATCCGAGGTATTCATGTCGTCTTTTTCATACCAGGTAGCCGTTGGCAGCACGATGTCGGAATACAGACAGGTGCTCGACAAACGGAAGTCCAGCGTCACCACCAGATCCAGCTTGCCGTCGAGACCATTATCCTGCCATTCCACTTCTTCTGGTTTCACGCCGCCCTGTTTACCCAGATCCAGTCCCTGAATACCGTGCTCAGTACCCAGCAGATACTTCAGCATGTATTCATGGCCTTTACCGGATGAGCCCAGCAGATTAGAGCGCCAGATAAACAGGTTACGTGGATGGTTTTTACCGTTTTCTGGTTGTTCTGCCGCAAAGCGAATAGAACCTTCTTTCAGCGATTTAACGGTGTAATCGACGGGTGTCATCCCCGCTTTTTCCGCCTCACGCGCAATGTACAGCGGGTTAGTACCCAACTGCGGTGCGGACGGCAACCAGCCCATACGCTCGGCGCGCACGTTGAAGTCGATCAGATGACCGCTATAGCGGGACTTATCCGCCATCGGCGACAGCAATTCTTGCGCTGTTACCGTCTCATAGCGCCACTGGCTGGAGTGGTTATAGAAGTAGGACGTACTGTTCATGTGACGCGCAGGACGCTGCCAGTCAAGTGCAAACGCCAGTGGCTGCCAGCCGGTCTGTGGACGCAGTTTTTCCTGGCCCACATAGTGTGCCCAGCCGCCGCCGCTCTGACCGACACAGCCGCAGAAAATCAGCATGTTGATCAGGCCGCGATAGTTCATATCGAGGTGATACCAGTGGTTCAGACCCGCACCGACGATGATCATCGAACGTCCGTGGGTTTTATCGGCGTTATCCGCAAATTCACGGGCAATGCGCACAATTTGAGAACGTGAAACACCGGTGATTTTTTCTGCCCACGCAGGGGTATACGCTTTTACGTCATCGTAGCTGGTCGCGCAGTTTTCATCATTCAGACCACGCTCAAGGCCGTAGTTAGCCATGGTCAGATCGTAAACGGTGGTCACCAGCGCCGTAGAACCATCAGCCAACTGCAGTCGTTTAACCGGCAGTTTATGCAGCAGAACGTTTTCCAGTTCGACTTTATTGAAGTGTTCAGTTCCTTCGCCACCGAAGTACGGGAAACCGACTTCCGCGATGTCATCCTGGCTACCCAGCAGGCTGAGTTGCAGTTCGGTTTCGGCACCAGACGTACCGTCGCGCTGCTCCAGATTCCATTTACCTTTTTCGCCCCAGCGGAAACCGATTGAACCGTTCGGCGCAACCATCTCACCGTTGCTGTTAATCGCGACAGTTTTCCATTCCGGGTTGTTTTCCTGGCCCAGAGAATCGACCAAATCCGCCGCACGCAGCATACGACCGGCGGCATAGTAACCGTCACGCTCTTCGAGCATCACCAGCATCGGGAAGTCGGTGTAACGACGCACGTAGTCGGTAAAGTACTGGCTTGGGTTGTCGAGATGGAACTCACGCAGCATAACGTGGCCCATCGCCAGCGCCATTGCGGCATCAGTCCCCTGCTTCGGTGCCAGCCACAGGTCGCAAAGCTTGGCGATTTCTGCGTAGTCCGGCGTAATCGCGACCGTTTTGGTCCCTTTGTAGCGAACTTCTGTGAAGAAGTGCGCATCCGGAGTACGGGTCTGCGGTACGTTAGAACCCCAGGCGATGATGTAGCTGGAGTTGTACCAGTCAGCAGATTCCGGCACGTCAGTCTGCTCGCCCCAGGTCTGCGGAGAGGCAGGCGGCAGGTCGCAGTACCAATCGTAGAAGCTCAGGCAGGTACCGCCAATCAGTGACAAGTAACGAGCACCGGACGCATAAGAAACCATCGACATTGCCGGGATCGGTGAGAAACCCGCAACGCGGTCAGGACCATAGGTTTTCACGGTATAGACGTTAGATGCCGCAATCAGTTCGTTGACTTCCTGCCAGGAAGAACGGACAAACCCGCCACGACCACGCGCTTGTTTGAAGCTTTTTGCTTTATCGGCGTCTTCGATGATGGAGGCCCAGGCGTCAACGGGATCACTGTGCAGTCTTTTCGCTTCACGCCACATCTTCATCAGACGTTTGCGCATCAGCGGATATTTGAGGCGGTTAGCGCTGTAGAGATACCAGGAATAGCTCGCACCACGCGGGCAGCCGCGAGGTTCGTGGTTTGGCAGATCAGGACGAGTACGCGGGTAGTCAGTTTGCTGGGTTTCCCAGGTGACCAGACCATTTTTCACGTAGATTTTCCAACTGCATGAGCCGGTGCAGTTTACGCCGTGGGTTGAACGCACGACTTTGTCATGCTGCCAACGCTGGCGGTATCCATCCTCCCAGTCCCTGTTGGTGTTGAGAAGCTGGCCGTGCCCATCGGCAAAGGTTTCGCCCTTCTGCTTGAAGTAACGAAACCGGTCCAGGAATTTACTCATCGGTTTTCTCCTGTAGGAGCCTGACGGCTCTCTGATAAATCGACATTGCTTGATTGGGAGTGAAGGTAACGCTCTGAAAGGGCGTGATAATTGATAACGATCAAGGCAGACAGGGATGAAAATAGGTGGTTAATTTTCGTATACCCCTTAAGTAGGATATTGATTTTAAATATAATTAATTGATTTATAAGCAGATTCCAAAAACAACTTCTCGTGCAAATGTTAAATTCTTTACAAGTGGGTATTAAGGGGTATCCCCCCTGCTTAGCATATTCTTGGCACCACTCTCACAGGCTGTTGTTATGTCACAATACAAAAGTATGTTGTAACTAATTTAAGGCAAAAAAAAGCGCGGTCTAACACCGCGCAATGGATAATCAACCTACACTTCATCATTCAAACTGCTTCTGCGTTGGCTGCGCTCGTTCTCCCCAGTCACTCACTTCAGTAAGCGCCTGGGGATTTCTCACTTGCCTGCCTTGATGCAGCTCGATTGATTTTGTGTATACAACTTTTTTACTTTTTAGAATGACGGCCGTATACCACCCAGGTGATGACCACGCAGGCGACATAGAAGATCAGAAACACTTTCATTGCATCAACCGGCGAGCCCGTTAATGCCAAAGACGTACCAAACGCTTTCGGAATAAAGAAGCCGCCAATCGCGCCAATCGCTGAGATAAAACCCAAAGCCGCTGCTGTGTCAGTCGCTGCCTCACGCATCGCTTTCTCTTCAGAACCGCCTTCCGCTTTCACCCGGTCCATTGTCAGCTTACGGAAGATGACAGAGATCATCTGGAAAGTTGAGCCACTACCCAGACCAGCCGTCAGGAACAGCGCCAGGAATACCGCGAAGAAGGCAATAAAGTTACCACCTACCCCATCGGTTGGCAGGGTCAGGAACAGTAAGGCGCTGAAGACGGCCATCAACACGAAGTTAACCAATGTCACGCGAGTCCCGCCCAGACGGTCGGAAATTGCCCCGCCGGCAGAACGCGCCAGTGCACCAATCAGCGGGCCAAAGAAGGCGTAATGCAGGATCTGCACTTCCGGGAACTGCGTTTTTGACAGCATCGCGAAACCTGCGGAGAAGCCGATAAAAGAGCCGAAGGTTGCCAGATACAGCAGGCTCATAATCCACAGATGTCCGCGTTTCAGCACCGGCAATTGCTCTTTCAGCGACGCTTTCGACGTTGCCAGTTCGTTCATACCAAACCATGCCGCCAGCGTGAAAATCGCAAGGAACGGTACCCAAATCCAGGCGGCGTTGGCCAGATACAGCTGCGTGCCGTCCGGTTGTTCAACGCCGTGGCTGCCAAAAGCGGCGAAGATGGACAGTGAGACCACCAGCGGCGCAACTAACTGCATCACGCTGACGCCCATGTTGCCCAAACCACCGTTCAGCCCCAACGCACCACCCTGCTTCTGCTTTGGAAAGAAGAAGCTGATGTTTGCCATGCTGGACGCAAAGTTTGCACCGGCAAAGCCGCACAGCAGGGAGATAATAATAAAGGTACTGAACGGCGTGGTGGTATCCTGCACAGCAAAGCCTAACCACACGCAGGGGATTATCAGGATACCTGTGCTGAATGCCGTCCAGCGACGACCGCCGAACAGAGGAACCATAAAGGAGTACGGTACGCGCAGCAGTGCGCCGGAAACTGAAGGCAATGCCGTCAGCATAAACAGCTGCTCAGTGGTAAAATCGAATCCCACTTTCGGTAAGTTCACCGCCACTGCGCTAAATAACATCCATACGCAAAACGCCAGCAGCAGGCAAGGGACTGAAATCCACAGGTTACGGCTGGCAACTCGTTGACCACGCTGTTCCCAGAAGGCGGGATCTTCCGGCCGCCATTCTGTAATTACAGATCCAGATGCCCTTTCCGGGGCAGATGAGTGACTCATAGACACCTCTGATACTTGTTTCGATGCCTGCAACATTAGGGTTTACAGCCGGGGGTAAGTTGATATAAATCAAAGGAAAAGGTGTCATTATTAACGCCTAAAATTTATCATTACCCTAAATGAGTACATAACTTCGGTAAAAAAGATGTGGTTTTTCACGCTTCTGTCGCACCCTACTCCCCAACGTCCGGGATCTCTCCCCCCGTCGGCAATTAAGGGGTAGCCCGTTTGAGGTATGGGTATACTCCAGTGTATCGCTGAGAATAGCGGCACTGCCTGCAGCAGATTCGTCATTCAATAAGGTTTTCTGCTCACTGAAAACCCGAAGGAAGAAGTCACATGTTTAAACGTTGTCTTTCCCCGCTTACGCTGGTTAACCAGGTGGCGCTGATTGTTTTACTGTCTACCGCGCTTGGCGTGGCGGGTATGGCTGTCTCCGGCTGGCTGGTACAAGGCATTCAGGGTAGCGCTCACGCAATCAATAAAGCCGGCTCGCTACGTATGCAGAGCTACCGTTTGCTGGCTGCCGTACCGCTGGACGCCAGCGATCAACCACTGCTGGATGAAATGGAACAAACAGCGTTTAGCCCTGAACTGACTCGCGCCGCAAAACGCGACGGCCAGCAGGCCCAGTTAAAGGCATTGCAGGATTATTGGCACACCGAACTGGCACCGGGGCTTAAGCATGCACAAACGGGTGATGCGGTCGCCGATGACGTTTCGCGCTTTGTGACCGGGCTGGATAAGCTGGTTACCGCCTTTGACCATACCACGGAGTTGCGTATTGAACGCGTCGTTATGCTGCATCGCCTGATGGCGGTGTTTATGGCTCTGCTGCTGGTCTTTACGATTATCTGGCTGCGCGTACGCCTGTTGCAGCCATGGAAACAGCTGTTGGCGATGGCGCGCGCCGTCAGCCAGCGTGATTTTACGCAACGTGCGCATATCAGCGGGCGTAATGAGATGGCGGCACTGGGTTCGGCACTGAACAATATGTCAGAAGAACTGGCCGAAAGTTACGCCGTACTGGAACAGCGGGTACAGGAAAAAACCGCAGGTCTGGAACATAAAAACCAGATACTCTCTTTCCTGTGGCAAGCCAACCGCCGTCTGCACTCACAGATACCGCTGTGTGAGCGGCTTTCACCAGTACTCAACGGGTTGCAAAATTTAACGCTGCTGCACGATATTGAGTTGCGGGTTTATGACCTGGAAGATGAAGATAATCATCAGGAATTTACCTGCCAGTCGAGTGCCAGTTGCGATGAAAAAGGTTGTCATCTGTGTCCTCGAGGCACACTGCCCGCCATTGAGGGTGGCACTACGCTGAAATGGCGGCTGACCGATGCACATACCCAGTACGGTATTCTGCTCGCCACCTTGCCGTACGGGCGTCATCTCAGTCACGATCAGCAGCAACTGGTCGATACTCTGGTAGAGCAACTCACCGCAACACTGGCGCTGGACAGGCACCAGGAACGTCAGCAGCAGTTGATCGTCATGGAAGAGCGTGCCACCATTGCTCGCGAACTCCATGATTCTATTGCACAATCGCTCTCCTGTATGAAAATGCAGGTCAGCTGTTTGCAGATGCAGGGCGACGCACTCCCTGAGAACAGTCGTGAGCTGCTAAGTCAGATTCGTAACGAGCTGAACGCCTCCTGGGCACAGCTACGTGAATTGTTGACCACCTTCCGTTTGCAGTTGACTGAGCCTGGGTTGCGGCCTGCGCTGGAAGCCAGTTGCCAGGAATACAGCGCTCGCTTTGGTTTTACGGTGAAGCTGGATTATCAGCTGCCGCCGCGCCTGGTTCCATCCCATCAGGCGATCCACCTGCTGCAGATTGCCCGTGAGGCCCTGAGTAATGCGCTTAAACACTCTCAGGCCAATGAAGTAATCGTGACGGTGGTGCAAAATGGCAAACAGGTCAAATTGACCGTTCAAGATAACGGCTGCGGCGTACCGGAAAACGCCGAACGCAGTAACCACTACGGCATGATTATAATGCGCGACCGTGCGCAGAGCTTGCGCGGCGATTGCCGTGTACGCCGTCGAGAGACGGGCGGTACTGAAGTTGCTGTCACTTTTATTCCCGAAACAAACTTCACAGAAGTCCAAGGAGATACCCATGAGTAATCTGGAACCGGCAACCATCCTGTTGATCGACGATCATCCGATGCTGCGCACCGGTGTAAAACAGCTTGTCAGCATGGCGTCCGATATCACCGTGGTCGGCGAAGCCAGTAATGGCGAGCAGGGTATCGAGCTGGCTGAATCCCTTGATCCCGATCTGATCCTGTTAGACCTCAACATGCCCGGCATGAACGGTCTGGAAACGCTTGATAAGCTACGAGAGAAATCTCTGTCCGGACGCATCGTCGTTTTCAGTGTTTCCAACCATGAAGAAGACGTAGTGACCGCCCTGAAACGCGGTGCTGACGGCTATCTGTTGAAAGACATGGAGCCAGAAGATCTACTGAAAGCATTGCAACAAGCCGCCGCCGGCGAAATGGTACTGAGCGAAGCCTTAACCCCGGTTCTGGCCGCCAGCCTGCGCGCTAACCGTGCGACCTCCGATCGTGATGTAACTCAGTTGACGCCGCGTGAACGCGATATTCTGAAGCTCATCGCCCAGGGGCTGCCTAACAAGATGATTGCGCGCCGCCTCGACATCACCGAAAGCACGGTAAAAGTGCATGTGAAGCATATGCTGAAGAAAATGAAGCTTAAATCACGCGTTGAAGCCGCGGTATGGGTACACCAGGAACGCATCTTCTGATAACGCGAGTATTAGCGAGGATCATTTCCCGAAACGGTATTAAACGGTTCGGTCAGTGATAGCGTGATCTCATTGGAAGAGACACGCTGGCCCTGCTCGTCTTCCACAACGACGGAGAGCCGCCAACGGTTGGTTGCTCCTTCACTGCTATCCCACTTCGGCATAATAATCGTCCAGCCTTGCGCTCTGCGAGGATGACTCCCGGCCGTTAAACTCAATGCTTGCGTGTCTCCCTGCCATGTCAGATGACGAATGCCGTACTGACTACGCACCTGTAATTTCAGCGCTACCGTCTCGCCGGGTTTCAGATCCCACGGCGGTGTCGTCAGAAATACAGATAAGGTTTTACGCTGGCGATACTCCAGCGTTGGCACGCTATTACGTTGAGGATCGTCATAACGACTCCCGCGCAGCGAACGGCTGCTTGCGACTTCACTCACCATTAACTGTTTTTTTAGCGGAACGCCAAAACGATAATTGAGGGTCAATCCCAGATTATTCTGGCTTATCCCGCTTTCGCCCTGTTTATGCTGCGCGGTCACCGTAATCAACGGCACTGGCGTATAGCTTAGTCCCAGATTTACCGCTACCGGGTTGCGGTAGCCCGTTCCCGAGTGGAAAAGGTCTACCCGATCGCCAAAATATTGCTCGACGCTGACGCTGGTATTGAGATGCTCATAAAAGGGTAGCCGCATCAACGCGGTAAGGTCGTAGCCCCGCGCCATCCTTTGTTCCTGTGTTGAAGAACGATTCTGCCACGAGGAAAACGGCTGGTAGTAGTTGGCGGATAGCCGCAGATACTCTCCCCACGCCTCGGCGCCAAACCCGCCGCGCGACAGATTCTCGTCCAGCAGGTTATCGTAAAAGGTGTTATAGCCCAGCAACCAACCGTCGCGTACCCAGCGTTGTCCAATCCCCGCATTACTCACCAGCCCTTCGTCACGTTGGGTGAGCCCCAACTGACTCCAGGTCAGAAAGCGTTGATTATCCTGCCACGGAATAAACCAGCTTCCCCGACTGCCGGTAAAACTGCCTTCATTATCCACCTGCAGCCCAACGCTGGCATTCCCCCACGGAGAAAGCCAGGATTCAAGCTGTTGATTTACCTGCTCACTGACCGTGTCGCGAACCTGACCAAATGCAAACTGTTTGGCTTGTTCGCCAGTATCAAGTCCGTTATCGATCATGCTGGCTTCACCAAAGGCTTTGACCACTTCAGCAAACTGTTTTTCGCCCGCGCGGGATTCTGGCGCCATACCGAGGTCTGGCAAGCCATCATTGTTGTTATCGAAAGGGTTTTCAGCCTGGTGAACAAAAGAGGATTGTGCGCTGGCAGTACCCCCTGCCAGTGGCAAGAGTGCAAATACGGCGAGAGAAAAATAAATAATACGGCTCAAATTGTTAGTTATTTCTTAAATCAATTAATTAGGTACACTTAACCTAAACCATAACGTCTTCAGCAATTAATTGCAGCCTTTATCCCTGTTTTCGGGATTTTCTGACCCGAATAATAAGGGGTCTTCACATGCTTTCTTTTCGATATCTGGTACAGGGAGTACCATACACGCCAGGAATTATCCCTCCCATTCGACAACAGGAGTCAAAATGCAAAAGATAGTGATCATCGCGAACGGTGCAGCCTATGGAAGTGAGTCGTTATTCAACAGTCTGCGTCTGGCCATCGCTCTGCGCGAGCAGGAGAGTAGCCTCGACCTGCGCCTGTTTTTAATGTCGGATGCCGTCACTGCAGGGTTGCGCGGGCAGAAACCCGCAGAAGGTTATAATATTCAGCAAATGCTGGAAATCCTGACAGCACAAAACGTTCCGGTAAAACTCTGCAAAACCTGCACCGATGGCCGCGGGATCACTGCACTGCCGTTAATTGATGGCGTTGAAGTCGGTACGCTGGTGGAACTGGCTCAGTGGACGCTGGCAGCAGATAAGGTTTTGACCTTCTGATGCCAACTCTTTCAGGCAAGCATACTGAAAGTGCCGGAAATTTCCCGATTTAATCTCAGATGGGCGCGGTTTCGTTAAACGTAAGCTCGCCCTTTCAACCCTTTTAAGGGATTTTGTCATTTTTGTTTAACCGTTATGCCATTTTTTGATCAAAATCAGCATCCCACGCCCTCCCCTTTGGTGTTATGCAATGAGTGAAATGTGAACAACATCACGCAGCACTTTCGACAGAAAGTACGTTGTTTTCAAGAACGGGGTGAAAAATGGCATTAGTGAAGGCAAGTTTGAAATTATTTGGTGGAGATACGGTGGTGGTACGCTGTTCAGAGCGTTGTCACATCCATCTGATGAGCGAGAAAAATCACGTCAAAGACACGCAGACCGACATTTTAAGCGTGCAGAATCGTGATAATGCATGGCTGACCGTACCGTATACCGGCGTCTGGAACGTGCTGATCGACAGCCACAGCCAGTCTCTGGAGCATTCAATCAGTTATATTGCAGCCTGATGATGTAATGCCCGAAAGCAGCTACGCTTATCGGGCACACAACAGATAACCCGGCAACGCTTAGGCAAATCCGGGTCGCATGACGCCTTCCGGCAGGTTCTCTCCCAACAATCTTTTGACCGTAATCACCAGATCGTTAAGACAGTCATCCTGCATCCCCAACTTCACCAATTCCTGTTCCAGCGAGAACAGATATTGCGCGTTGGTTCCCAATGGCCCACTGGCAGAAGCAATAAGCGGCGCGATAACCTGAGCACGGGTATCGGACTCAAACAATGGATGTCGCGGATCCATAATAAAGACCAGCGCACTCACCGTTCGGCCATCATCCAGCGTGAGCTGACACCAGGTTGGAAGATAACATCCGGTGATCATTTCACGCTTCCACAGCAGGGACAACTCTTGCTCCAGCGAGGCATCCGGTAAACGGTAAGCCACACCCGTAGTGCGCCCCCCCTCTTTCAGGGCCAACATCCGTCCCGGCTGACACGCCGTTCCTCGCCCTGCCGTCAGGCGCAAACAAAATGCGCGATGCCAGCCGACTAACGTCCCGGTACAGGACTCTTCAAACTCTAACGCCGGGTTCCACATCAACGATCCATAACCAAAGATCCACACCGGTCCATCATCTGGACGGCAGGCAAGCGTGGCGGCCAGTGAGGCTGCCCGTTGTTCCGCCGACCAGAGTAGTGATTCTTCAATATCACCAAATGCCGTCTTACAGTCAGCATTCAATAAAAAATCACGCGTTAACACCTTACACCTCCGCCACTGCGACTTCCCTGCGACAACTTTTTTGACGCCTTCCAGGCTTTTTTACTGCTCATTTTGAAACCAATACCAGGACAATAGGCAATTCACCGACTGCATGCAAGGCAACAAAGGCTCAACGGCACTTTATATCCTCTTTTTATGTCCCGGTATGGCGCGACTGTTAGCATATCATCGTGTGATATTTTGATTGATTCAGAAACCTAACATCTTGTTATTTAAATACTCTCTAAACAAGACACATCATTTTGTTCGCTTTGATGCAAAAAATGGTCCATGCCGTAAAATTACGTAAAATCAGATCGGAAATACCGAAAGATCTGTTATTTTTTACATTCTTTAATACATTTATAATTATAAGCACCTGCAGAGATGGAGAATGAATTACATGACACATGCACATGAGGCGGTAAAAACCCGCCACAAGGAGACCTCACTCGCCTTTCCGATCTTGGCGCTGGTAGTACTGTTCTTTTGGGGGAGCAGTCAGTCACTACCAGTGGTCATCGGCATTAACGCACTAGCCCTTGTTGGTATATTAAGTAGCGCATTCAGCGTTGTCCGTCATGCAGACGTATTAGCTCACCGACTTGGTGAGCCCTATGGCTCGCTGATTCTCAGCCTTTCGGTGGTTATTCTCGAAGTCAGTTTAATTTCCGCATTAATGGCAACCGGTGACGCCGCGCCCACGCTAATGCGCGATACGCTCTATTCCATCATTATGATCGTAACCGGTGGGCTGGTCGGGTTTTCATTACTGTTGGGCGGCCGAAAATTTGCTACCCAGTATATGAACCTGTTCGGTATTAAGCAGTATTTAATCGCTTTATTCCCGCTGGCCATTATCGTGCTGGTATTCCCGATGGCATTACCGGGAGCGAATTTCACCACTGCACAGGCACTGCTGGTGGCGTTAATTTCAGCAGCAATGTACGGCGTATTTTTGTTGATCCAGACCAAAACACACCAGAGCCTGTTTATTTACGAGCATGAAGATGAGGGCGACGACGACGACCCACATCACGGTAAACCTTCAGCGCACAGCAATCTATGGCACGCCGCCTGGCTTGTCATCCATTTGATTGCCGTTATTGCCGTTACAAAAATGAATGCCAATCCGCTGGAAACATTACTCACTGAGTTGAATGCACCCGTGGCATTTACCGGTTTCCTGGTGGCGTTGCTTATTCTCTCCCCAGAGGGTTTAGGTGCGCTGAAAGCGGTCCTGAACAACCAGGTGCAGCGAGCGATGAATTTATTCTTCGGCTCGGTACTTGCCACCATCTCACTGACCGTACCTGTCGTCACACTGATTGCGTGGGCAACGGGGAATGACCTGGTGTTCGCGCTGGGCGCCCCAGAGATGATTGTCATGGTTTCTTCGCTGGTGCTGTGCCATATCTCCTTCTCCACCGGACGCACCAATGTGCTCAACGGTACAGCGCATCTGGCACTGTTTATCGCCTACCTGATGACGATATTCGCCTGATAATCGATTCAGGTGCAACCCACGGCCCTTTACAGGGCCGTTTTTTATCCATGCTTATTGCTCTGGATAAACCTGCTGGCCATCCACAAACGTGAATAGCGCTTGTGTCTGGTGCAGTTTATCTGCCGCAACGGCCAGAATATCCTGATCCAGAACGGCAAAATCAGCGAGCTTGCCTGCGCGTAAACTCCCTCTCTGCTGTTCGGCAAATGCCAGCCAGGCGGCGTTTAGCGTATACATTTTTAACGCATCTTCCCGGCTGACCCGGCGTTTCTCGTCACGCACAGAGCCATCGAGCGCTTTCCCCGTCACATGGTATTCAATGGCATGCCACACACCCGCAACGCCTATTCTTGTCGCATCCGTCCCCCCGGCAACGATCACGCCTTGCTCAAGTGCGGGTTGAATGGGGGATGACTGTGCTGCAACGGCGTTGCCATTAGCGCGTTCAATGGCGGGAGATTCAAAATACGGCCCCATCTGTACAGAATAGGCTAAACCTAATTGCTTCATCCGGGCTATCGTCTCTGCCGTACCGGTATTTAAATGGGCAATTGACCAGCGAAGCTGGGAAATATCATGTGATTTCGCCACCTCGCTAATGACATCCAAAATTGCGTCTGCGCTATCATCGGTATAAGCATGTATTTCAACGGGGACACCTTCCTGCGCCGCCAGCTGTAACACCTTATATTGTTCATTTTTGGCATCTGGCGATGAACTAAATCCGGATGACATCCGCACGCCATCATTCATTTCCAGCACCAGGCTTTCACCAAAACCTAAGAAGGATATTTTCCCATCATCATGCACTGCCGGACGAAACGCCAGACGCTGTTTAAACCACTCGGTCTCATTACCGGGCGGTGCAGATAAGCGATATCCAACACGCATCCTCATTGGCGGCTGTTGCTGAAATCTAAAGAAATCGCGATAAGCCTGTTCTTGCCCAGCTGAAGGGTCAATAAAACCCACTACACCCCGTTTATTTAAATAGTGAATAAAGGCATTGAGGTTTTCTCCTACATTATTATCCTGACTGATCTGAGCGAAAAGTTGGTTAAAACTGCCAATGGTGCCGCGTAATTTCCCCGTGGCAAAACCTTTATCGTTGCGCTCTATAACTATCCCAGCGGGGATAGCTGGCGTAGGGCTGTTAAGCTTGAGAACATCAATAGCGTGTTGATTTAACAACGCATAGTCATAAAGGCTCTGAACATACGCAGGATTTGCAGGCAGCGCCTGATTAAGTTCCTGTAGGGTTGGGTCTCGCTTTTCGGCAAATTGTTCAGGTATCCATGATCCCACCACGGCCACCCACTGCGCCGTATTTTTCTCTTCTGCCGATTGCGACAGTTTGCGCAGAGCATCAGGTAACGTTTTGGCATCAAACCAGTAGGTTTCGAATAAGAACGTCCTTCCTCCGCGAATACCGTGCAGATGCGCATCAATTAATCCAGGGATAACCGTTTTACCCGCCAGGTTAATTTCTCGCGTATTCTGTCCTGACCATTTTTTAATCTCGTCATTATTTCCGACAGCAATAATGTGTTGCCCTTTTACCGCCAGAGCCTGCGCATTTGGCTGTTGTTCGTCCATGGTAATAAGCTGGCCGTTATACAAAATAACATCAGCCTTATCCTGTGCAGAAGCCAAAGAGGATGTTCCCATCAGCATTGCAGCCAACGCCATATTACGAATAGCAGGAGGAGGCGTTTTGAAGCAAAGGCCCATTTTACTCATCATGTTTATCTTCCTTTTTTGTGCATAGCTAATCAGGAAACCTGTGCCGAAACGCAAGGCTGGCAAGTTGCGCGCTGGATACCAGTTGTTCAAGCGAGTGTCCGCAACGCGCTTTTCCCGACAAACCCAACATCGTGGTACAGACATAATCGGTCATACTTTTCGCCTCTGCGGGGTAACGCTGGGCAATAAAGTTATGGATCTTATTTTCAGCAATCGAGTAGAACGCGCGGGCGGCATTGCGCGCCTCAGGATCATTGCAATGTGTTCCCTCCAGCACTAAACATCCTGCCGCATCAGGATCAGCAGCGTAATGACGTGCCGCTTCCTCAAGCAGCGTTGCCAGACAGTCAGCAACGGGCCTGTCCGCACGTAAAATATCGTCAAAAGGGATCGCATCGGTTTGCACGTAACGGCTCAATACTCGCTGATAGAGGCCGAGCTTATTCCCGAAAGCCGCGTAGAAACTGGGGGGTTTGATACCCAGAACCTGAGTGACATCCGCCACGCTAACAGTATCGTAGCCGTGGGCGTGAAATAAACGTTGTACCGTCGCAACCGCCTGTTCCGGGTCAAAATTACGCGGTCGCCCCGGCGCACGCGAACATTTTGTAGTGATCATTATAAATCCATTGACAGAAAACCATGCGGCCATTATATATCGATCACTACATAATTGTTCAAGGAGTATCTGATGTCTTCATTCAAGGGTAAATCGGTGCTGGTTCTTGGTGGTAGTCGTGGGATCGGCGCGGCAATTGTACGCCGCTTTGCCGCGGAGGGGGCATCCGTCACCTTCACGTATTCCGGCTCTCCTGACGCCGCCAAAGCGCTGGCCGATGAGACTGGCACCCGCACGGCGCAAACCGACAGCGCCAGACGCGAGGACGTTATCGCACGGGTGCGGGAAAGCGGCCCGTTAGATGTGTTGGTCGTTAACGCCGGGATTATCCTGTTCGGCGACGCGCTGGATCAGGATCCTGATGAAGTTGAGCGTCTTTTCCGCATTAATATTCACGCCCCCTACTACGCCGCGGTGGAGGCTGCACGCCAGATGCCTGAGGGTGGACGAATCATCATTATCGGTTCAGTAAACGGTGACCGTATGCCCATTGCCGGTATGGCTTCTTATGCGTTAAGCAAGTCGGCACTACAAGGAATGGCAAGAGGGTTGGCTCGTGATTTTGGTCCACGTGGTATTACGGTGAACGTTGTGCAACCCGGCCCGATTGATACCGATGCCAATCCGGCAGAAGGTCCGTTGAAAGAGCTGATGCACAGCTTTATGGCGCTAAAACGGCATGGGCGACCGGAAGAAGTTGCCGGAATGGTTGCCTGGCTTTCTGGCCCTGAAGCAGGGTTTGTGACAGGCGCAATGCATACTATTGACGGCGCGTTTGGCGCCTGATGGGAATAACAGGCCGGAGGAATATCCCCCGGCCTGTTCAACGCTCTTAGTTTTCAGTGTCCAGCTCATCGAAGCTTTTCACCAGATCGTCGATTGCTTTAATCTGCGTGAGGAACTGTTCCAGTTTCGCCAACGGCAGCGCGGACGGACCGTCGCATTTGGCATGGGCTGGATCCGGGTGCGCTTCAATAAACAGACCCGCCAGGCCTACCGCCATACCGGCACGAGCCAGTTCGGTAACCTGTGCGCGACGGCCGCCGCTTGCTGCGCCAAACGGATCGCGGCACTGCAGCGCGTGGGTGACGTCAAAAATCACCGGAGAGTTACCGGAAACTTTCTTCATCACGCTAAAGCCCAGCATATCGACAACCAGGTTGTCATAACCAAAGTTCGCACCACGGTCGCACAGGATAACCTTGTCGTTACCGCCTTCATGGAATTTATCCACGATATTGCCCATCTGGCCCGGGCTCACGAATTGCGGTTTTTTCACGTTAATAACAGCGCCCGTTTTCGCCATCGCTTCTACCAGATCGGTCTGACGTGCGAGGAATGCCGGAAGCTGAATCACATCCACCACATCAGCAACAGGCTGTGCCTGGCTGGCTTCATGAACGTCGGTGATCACTTTTACGCCAAACGTCTGCTTCAGTTCCTGGAAGATTTTCATCCCTTCTTCAAGGCCTGGCCCACGGTAAGAGTGGATGGAAGAACGGTTGGCTTTATCAAAGGAGGCTTTGAACACGTAAGGGATACCCAGCTTTTGAGTAACGGTTACGTAGTGCTCACAAATGCGCATCGCCAGATCGCGGGATTCCAGCACGTTCATTCCGCCAAACAGCACGAACGGCAGGTCATTTGCCACGTTGATGTCGCCAATGCTAACCACTTTTTGTTTCATAGGATCGCCTTAAACGGTAGGTAAAGTGTTATTAATCAATGCAATACAATTTGCTTGTGCGAAATAGTATTAATCTGCGCACGGATCATTTCGCTGATCGGGTCTTCCGGACATTGCTCAACGAAATAACTTAAATCTGTCAGCGCAACATGTTCACATTCCAGCTGCGCGTAAATCAATCCGCGATCGCGTATTTCATACGGATCCTCAGGATTAAACTGCAGTAATGCTTCGCTGGCTCGCAGCGCCAGTTCCATTTGCCTCTCTTCCATTAGCGAAGATTTCAGCGTGTCGAGCAGTTTGCGGATCACTTCCGCGTTATCCGCTTCGTCAAGGTCCTCGTTGAACAGTTCAGCAACCGGGCTAATGTTACCCTTCAGCCACACTTCCAACGTGTGTTCATTTAACGTTTCGCCATTGAACGGGTTGATCAACCACATCTCACCTTCCAGCGATTCAATACGCAGGATCAGCTGCGTCGGGAAAATCACCGGAACCAACGGCAGATCCAGTCGGTTAGCAATCCACAATAA
Organism: Citrobacter sp. Igbk 17; assembly: GCF_028069775.1. Lineage (NCBI taxonomy): Bacteria > Pseudomonadati > Pseudomonadota > Gammaproteobacteria > Enterobacterales > Enterobacteriaceae > Citrobacter > Citrobacter sp. Igbk 17. The sequence goes on from NZ_JANEWI010000006.1 coordinate 64,424, forward strand.
GATGGCACCGAGTGAAACCGCACTGCCCTGACGATTTTTCAGGACCTGGTCGAGCCATAGTGCATCAGAAAGACGGTAGACGCCGTGGGTGTCCGTAAACCCCCATTCGCCATAAAAAAGTGCCAGCAGTTTTTCCAGTTGCTCATCCTGAGACAGGAGCTGGCTAATTTCTTCTTGCGCCTGACTAACCAGACGTTCCAGTTCGTCGTAGACAGTTTGTGTTGGAAAATCCAGACGGATTGACTCCGACGCCAGGATCATCCCATCACATAACGGCGCTTTATTAAATTCGAAATCAGCTAACGACCTCATGACTTACCCCAGTAACGGTATTTTTGTGGTGGCGAGTTTAATGATGATGTACAGCACCACCAGCGCCAGCGGAAATGCGATTAATCGCGCCTGCTGGCTGCGCGCCCGACGGTAATCGAGCGCAATAAAACCCAAAACGATGTAAATGATAACCCCAAACAGCTTTTCAGTCAGCCATGTCCCCTGTTCGGTGAATGGCAGGATGTGCGTTTTAGCGATCAACGCCACGCCGCTGAGAAGTAAAACGGTATCAATGATCGGTGGCAGAATACGCGTCCAGCGCGCTGATGCCAGGCGTGTATTGGTAGAACGCCACCAAAAACGCAACGTGAGTAGCCCGACAGAAAGCACGATGCTAACGAGATGAACAGTGAGTAGCGTGCTGAACGAATTCATGATGGGATGCGCCCGAGCGTAATCCGCTCGTTGCCGCCATAGTCACGACAGGTTTCAACCGCCTGGTAACCTGCGCGGGTAAACGCATCGCGTACCGCCTCACCCTGCTGCCAGCCATGTTCCAGCAACAGATAACCACCCGTGGTCAACACACGGCGGGACTGGTCGATGATAAGCATGATATCCGCCAGACCGCTCGCGCCTGCGACCAGCGCCGACAGTGGCTCAAAGCGCACATCGCCCTGTGCCAGATGCGGATCCTGCTCATCGATGTATGGCGGGTTACTGACGATCATCTCAAACTGTTGTCCCGACAAGGCGCTGAACCAGTCGCTTTGCAACACACGCACATTGTCGATGGCCAGATTCAGTCGATTGCGGTTTGCCAGTTCTACGGCATCCTGCATGCGGTCAACTGCTGTCACCGTGCAATCCGGACGCTCAGACGCCAGCGCCAGCGCGATGGCACCAGTACCAGTGCCCAGATCAAGAATACGGCACGGCGAGGCAGGCAAACGCGCCAATGCCTGTTCAACCAGACACTCGGTATCCGGACGCGGAATGAGCGTGGCGGGTGAAACAAACAGCGGCAGCGACCAGAATTCACGAACACCGGTTAAGTGCGCGACGGGTTCCCCCCGCTGACGGCGCGCCACCAGCGCGTTCAGCTGTTCACACTGCGCTTCGGTTAATTGCGTTTCGCCAAAAGCCAGAATATAGGTTCGCCCTTTGCCTGTGACGAACTCAAGTATGATCTCGGCATCACGGCGTGGACTTTCACTGGTCTGTAACTGGCTGATTGCTTCACGCAACCATTGCTGATAATCCATTAATCTTGCTCGGACAACGCCGCCAACTGATCGGCCTGATATTCCTGGACAATCGGCTCAATAAGCATATCCAGTTTACCTTCCATCGCTTCATCCAGACGGTACAGCGTCAGGTTGATGCGGTGATCGGTCACACGCCCCTGCGGGAAGTTATAGGTACGATTGCGATCGCTACGATCGCCGCTGCCCAACAGGTTACGCCGCTCAGAGGCTTCCGCCTGTTGACGTCTGGCCACTTCGGCGGCACGAATACGCGCCCCCAACACCGACATCGCTTTCGCTTTGTTTTTATGCTGCGAACGTTCGTCCTGACACTCCACCACGATACCAGTTGGCAAGTGAGTAATACGGATTGCTGAGTCGGTGGTGTTAACGTGCTGACCACCCGCCCCCGATGACCGGAAAGTATCAATTCGCAGATCGGCTGGATTGATATCCGGCAACTCTGCGTCCGGCAGTTCCGGCATCACCGCTACTGTACAGGCAGAAGTATGGATACGTCCCTGAGATTCGGTCGCCGGAACGCGCTGTACGCGATGACCACCGGACTCAAATTTCAGTCGACCGTAGACACCGTCGCCGCTGACTTTAGCAATAATTTCTTTGTAGCCACCATGTTCGCCTTCGTTGGCGCTCATGATCTCTACCCGCCAGCGACGCGATTCAGCATAACGGCTGTACATGCGGAACAAATCACCCGCAAACAGTGCCGCTTCATCACCACCGGTTCCCGCACGCACTTCAAGGAAGGCGTTACGTTCATCATCAGGATCGGTTGGCAACAGCAGAACCTGCAGATGCTGTTCCAGTTGTTCACATTTTTCTTTTGCTTCGCGCAGTTCATCCTGCGCCATTTCACGCATTTCAGGATCGTCGAGCATCATCTGTGCCGTTTCGATATCTTCCTGAACCTGTTGCCAGTCCGTAAAACAACGGGAAACATCACTTAATTGCGCATATTCGCGCGACAATGCACGAAAACGTTCCTGGTCTGCGATGGTTCCCGCATCACCGAGCAGCGCCTGAACTTCTTCATGGCGTTCATGCAGGGCTTCCAGTTTGGCAACGATAGAAGGCTTCATAGGCGTAAATGCACCCTGTAAAAAATGAGATTGGTGTACTGCTACTCCAGCCCGAGGCTGTCGCGCAGAATATTCAGGCGTTCACTGTCCCCGTCACGGGCGGCCTGTTGAAGTGATTTAGTTGGTGCGTGGATCAGGCGGTTAGTCAGCTTCCACGCCAGGTCCTGCATAATGGCTTGCGCATCACCGCCCTGTTCCAGAGCTGCCAACGCTTTGGCGGTCAGTTCATCACGGATTTGTTCAGACTGGCTGCGATAATCGCGGATGGTCTCGCTTGCGCTTTGTGCTCGCAGCCAGGCCATAAACTCGCTGGTTTCCTGCGCCACGATGGTTTCCGCTTCCACGGCGGCCGCTTTGCGCTGCGCCAGGTTATGCGAAATGATGCTTTGCAGGTCGTCAACACTGTACAAATAGGCGTTGGACAGTTTGCCCACTTCCGGTTCAACGTCGCGCGGTACCGCAATATCAACCAGCAGCATAGGCTGATTACGGCGATTTTTTAGCGCACGTTCGACCATCCCCTTGCCGATTATCGGCAGCGGGCTGGCGGTAGAACTGATAATAATATCGGCATCCTGTAAGCGGGCATCAATATCGCTCAGAGAAATCACCTCGGCGCCGACTTCATCGGCCAGCACCTGCGCACGCTCACGTGTGCGGTTAGCGATGATCATCTTCTTCACTTTGTGCTCACGCAGATGTCGCGCCACCAGTTCGATGGTCTCGCCGGCACCCACTAACAACACCGTTACCGTGGAAAGGGATTCAAAGATCTGACGCGCCAGCGTACAGGCAGCAAAGGCGACTGACACCGCGCTGGCACCGATATCTGTTTCTGTGCGTACACGTTTCGCGACGGAGAATGATTTCTGGAACATACGTTCCAGCGCACTGGCGTTCAGGTGGCCTTTTTGCGAATCCGCAAACGCTTTTTTCACCTGACCGAGAATCTGTGGTTCACCGAGCACCAGTGAATCCAGACCACTGGCAACGCGCATCAGATGGCTGACAGCATCGTTGTCCTGGTGCCAGTAGAGGCTACTGCGCAGATCTTCTTCGTTCAGATTGTGGTACTCACACAGCCAGCGAATCAGCGCTTCCTGCAGGTTATCCTGCTCTTCTACGCTGAGATACAGCTCTGTGCGGTTACACGTCGACAGCACTACCCCGCCCTGCACCATTGGCTGCGCAAGCAGGCTGTCCAGCGCCTGATCGAGCGTGTCCGGCGAAAACGTTACGCGTTCTCGCAGCGATACAGGTGCCGTTTTATGGTTAATACCAAGCGCTAAAAGGGTCATGTGTGCGGGAATAGTACCAGCGTTGATAAGGTTAGACTGCGTGCATCATACAGGATGCGTGCGGCCAATAAAAGAGACTGCCCCCTTTTGGAGTAATAGCTTACGGTTTAAATTAAGATAACGTGACCGTAGACGATATTCACGGTCGGCGCTAGCATTAAGGGTTATAACTGCAACCGCTGGCATGATTTTGCTGGATGGCGAAAAACGCGTCTTACCCGACCTGCGGATTCAGTTTGTAGGCCTGATAAGCGCCGCGCCATCAGGCAATTAATGCACCGTATTACAAGGATTTGTCATCATTATGACCCTGCCTGATTTTCGCCTGATCCGTCTGTTGCCGCTGGCAAGCCTGGTTCTCACCGCCTGTGCGCTCAACGCGCCGAAAGGCCCCGGCAAAAGCCCCGACTCTCCACAGTGGCGCCAGCACCAGCAGGAAGTACGCGCACTGAACCAATATCAGACACGCGGTGCGTTTGCCTATATTTCCGACCAGCAGAAAGTGTATGCCCGCTTTTTCTGGCAGCAAACTGGCCAGGATCGCTATCGCCTTCTGCTGACCAATCCGTTGGGTAGTACCGAACTGGAACTGAACGCGCAACCGGGCAACGTGGAACTCGTCGACAACAAAGGGAAGCACTACACCGCTGACGACGCTGAAGAAATGATCGGCAAACTGACCGGGATGCCCATCCCGCTGAACAGCCTGCGCCAGTGGATCCTTGGCTTGCCAGGCGATGCAACAGATTACAAACTCGACGATCAATACCGCCTGAGCGAAGTGAATTACAGTAAAGACGGTAAAAGCTGGAAAGTCGTGTACAGCGCCTACGACAGCAAAACGCAGCCGGCGATGCCGGCAAATATGGAGCTGTCCGACGGCGACCAGCGCATTAAGCTGAAAATGGATAACTGGATTGTGAAATGATGACCCACTGGCCCTCTCCGGCGAAACTGAATCTGTTTTTATACATCACCGGACAACGTGCGGACGGTTATCACACGCTACAAACGCTGTTTCAGTTTCTCGATTATGGCGACGAGATCAGTATCAACGTACGCAATGACGGTGAAATTCACCTGTTAACGCCTGTTGATGGTGTTGAGCATGAAGACAACCTGATTGTGCGCGCCGCACGCTTGCTCATGAAAACCGCCGCGGAACGTGGTCGCCTGCCAGCCGGCAGTGGTGCAGACATCAGCATTCTCAAGCGGCTGCCGATGGGTGGTGGTCTGGGCGGTGGCTCATCGAATGCCGCCACCGTGTTCGTGGCACTGAATCACCTATGGCAGTGTGGGTTGTCTGTAGATGAACTGGCGATAATGGGCTTAACGCTGGGTGCCGACGTACCGGTATTCGTACGCGGTCATGCAGCCTTTGCTGAAGGCGTAGGAGAAATCCTGACGCCGGTCAATCCAGCAGAAAAGTGGTACCTGGTCGCCCATCCGGGAGTCAGTATTCCAACGCCGGTGATTTTTAACGATCCTGACCTCCCGCGTAACACGCCAAAAAGGTCAATAGAAACGTTACTAAAATGTGAATTCGGCAATGATTGCGAGGTTATCGCAAGAAAACGTTTTCGCGAGGTTGATGCGGCGCTTTCCTGGCTGTTAGAATACGCGCCGTCGCGCCTGACTGGTACAGGGGCTTGTGTCTTTGCTGAATTTGACACTGAGTCCCGTGCTCGCCAGGTGCTTGAGCAAGCCCCGGATTGGCTCAAAGGCTTTGTGGCGAAAGGTGTAAACCTCTCCCCATTGCACAGAGCGCTACTCTAAATCATTTGGGTTTCAGGAAGATGGCGAGATGACGAATCGCCAGACACATACAAAGGTATGTGACTGGTGTGAGAAATTGATGCCAGCACACATGAAACGTGAATGATGCCGAGTAAGCCGGGCAAGCTGAGTTGCGGTGACAACGTCACCCTGTTCCAGACGTTGCATCGCGCTCTTTAATACACCGCCTGGAGAGGATACTGCCTGGCCCGCACAGTTTTCGGCAGATTCTTTCCACCAATGGACGCATGCCTGAGGTTCTTCTCGTGCCTGATATGAAGCTTTTTGCTGGTAACGCCACCCCGGAACTAGCACAACGTATTGCCAACCGCCTGTACACTTCACTCGGCGACGCCGCTGTAGGTCGCTTTAGCGACGGCGAAGTCAGCGTACAAATTAATGAAAATGTACGCGGTGGTGATATTTTCATCATCCAGTCCACTTGTGCCCCTACTAACGACAACCTGATGGAATTGGTCGTTATGGTTGATGCGCTGCGCCGTGCTTCCGCAGGCCGTATCACCGCCGTTATCCCTTACTTCGGCTATGCACGTCAGGATCGTCGCGTACGTTCTGCTCGTGTACCGATTACCGCTAAAGTCGTCGCGGACTTCCTGTCCAGCGTTGGCGTTGACCGCGTCCTCACCGTTGACCTGCATGCTGAACAGATCCAGGGCTTCTTTGATGTGCCGGTTGATAACGTATTCGGTAGCCCGATTCTGTTAGAAGACATGCTGCAGCTGAATCTGGACAACCCGATTGTGGTTTCTCCAGACATCGGTGGCGTCGTGCGTGCCCGCGCTATCGCTAAACTGCTGAACGATACCGATATGGCTATCATCGATAAACGTCGCCCACGTGCGAACGTTTCTCAGGTGATGCACATCATTGGTGACGTTGCGGGCCGTGACTGCGTGCTGGTTGATGACATGATCGATACTGGCGGTACGCTGTGTAAAGCAGCTGAAGCGCTGAAAGAACGTGGTGCCAAACGCGTATTTGCTTATGCAACTCACCCGATCTTCTCAGGTAATGCGGCAAACAACCTGCGCAACTCAGTAATTGATGAAGTCGTTGTCTGTGACACCATTCCACTGACCGACGAAATCAAAGCACTGCCAAACGTGCGTACGTTGACTCTGTCGGGTATGCTGGCCGAAGCGATTCGTCGTATCAGCAACGAAGAATCCATCTCTGCTATGTTCGAGCATTAATCGAGCCCGGCTCAAAAACCCGCTGCGGCGGGTTTTTTTATCCGTTTTATTTATTTGTATGATTTATGCCAACTTCAACTATCGTTTTTTAGATAGATGATGCGCTCATGGATGAAACATTATTGTGAACAGACTATTTTCCTCACATGTGATGCCTTTCCGCGCCCTCATCGACGCTTGTTGGAAAGAAAAGTATACCGCCTCACGTTTTACTCGTGACCTGATCGCCGGGATTACCGTTGGGATCATTGCGATTCCGCTGGCAATGGCGCTGGCAATCGGTAGTGGCGTTGCACCACAGTACGGCCTGTACACCTCGGCCGTGGCTGGGATTGTTATCGCCCTCACCGGGGGCTCACGCTTTAGCGTATCTGGCCCTACCGCCGCCTTCGTGGTGATTTTGTATCCGGTGTCGCAACAGTTTGGGCTGGCAGGTCTGCTGGTCGCCACGCTAATGTCCGGGATATTCCTGATCCTTTTCGGCCTCGCTCGCTTTGGCCGCCTGATCGAATATATTCCCGTGTCAGTCACGTTAGGCTTTACATCGGGTATTGGTATTACCATCGGTACCATGCAGATTAAAGATTTTCTCGGTTTACAGATGGCTCATGTCCCGGAGCACTACCTGCAGAAGGTCGGTGCACTGTTTATGGCATTGCCAACCATTAACTTCGGCGACGCCGCCATTGGCGTGGTCACGCTGGGGATCCTGATTTTCTGGCCGCGGCTGGGGATACGTCTGCCAGGCCACCTTCCGGCGCTGCTGGCTGGCTGTGCGGTAATGGGTATTGTTAACCTGAGCGGTGGGCATGTCGCCACTATCGGTTCCCAGTTTCACTACATTCTGGCCGATGGTTCGCAAGGCAACGGTATTCCGCAGTTGCTACCCCAACTGGTATTGCCGTGGAATATGCCAGAATCAAACTTTACGCTGAGCTGGAGCTCGTTACAGGCACTGCTACCCGCCGCCTTCTCGATGGCGATGCTGGGGGCGATTGAATCCCTGCTGTGTGCTGTCGTGCTTGATGGAATGACAGGGACGAAGCATAAAGCCAATAGTGAACTGATTGGTCAGGGCCTGGGTAATATTGTCGCCCCGTTCTTTGGTGGTATTACCGCCACCGCCGCGATTGCCCGTTCAGCAGCTAACGTTCGTGCCGGCGCAACATCGCCAATTTCTGCGGTCATTCACGCGATTCTGGTGATCCTTGCACTGCTGGTGCTAGCCCCGCTGCTCTCCTGGCTACCCCTTTCGGCAATGGCTGCCCTGCTGCTGATGGTGGCATGGAACATGAGCGAAGCGCATAAAGTTGTGGATCTGCTGCGCCACGCGCCGAAAGACGACATCATCGTCATGCTGATGTGTATGTCTTTGACGGTGCTGTTCGATATGGTTATCGCCATCAGCGTCGGTATTGTTCTCGCTTCGCTGCTGTTTATGCGCCGTATTGCGCGCATGACGCGTCTGGCTCCGGTCAACGTAGACGTACCAGACGACGTACTGGTACTACGCGTTATTGGCCCGCTATTCTTTGCCGCTGCGGAAGGATTATTTACCGATCTCGAGTCGCGTATTGCAGGCAAACGCATTGTGGTGCTGAAGTGGGACGCGGTCCCGGTACTGGATGCAGGCGGTCTGGACGCCTTCCAGCGTTTTGTTAAACGTCTGCCGGAAGGTTGTGAGCTGCGTATCAGTAACCTGGAGTTTCAGCCGCTACGCACCATGGCACGCGCGGGTATCCAACCCATCCCTGGTCGTCTGACGTTCTTCCCGAACCGCGATGCCGCGCTGGCAGATATTTAATCATACTATGTTACCGGCTTGCGCAGGCTTGCCGGTAACACTTCTCTTCTGTAAACGTGTCTGAGTTGCTATTATCCAGTTTCCCTGGTTCTGATGATATCTGCAACGATGAACGCTGATACTACATTTATATTCCGTGAGATAACCGAGGCTGATATTTCGGCCGTTCAGTCGTTTATTATCCACCATTTAAATCTCTATTTTAACGCTAACCGACCGGCACCTGAACCGCATACAGATGTATTAAATCTGCGCTCACACTACCTCCATCAACCGCGAAATCTGTTGATCGGTGCATGGAATAACCGACAGCAACTTATCGCTACGCTGGCGGTCTGCCAATACGATGACCGAATACCGGCACTGCGTGGACGCTATCAATTATCCTCAACCGCTGAAATTTGTCGCTGCTATGTCGCACAGGAATATCGTCGGCAAGGCATAGGCAGCCAACTTGTCCTGCTGGCGGAACAATTTTGCGACCGACAACAATATAAAACACGCTATCTGCACACCCATCATTTTTTACCTGGCGGCTATCAATTTTGGTTGCGAAATCACTTTACCGTCTATTTTGATGAAGGTGGAGAACAGCAAATCGTGCACATGGAAAAACATCAATAAAAATGTGACGCCGCGCAAATAATTAAATACCACAATTAATTTCGTTATTAATCGTAGTCTTCTCGGCAAAGAAAACATTAATTGATCAACATCAAACAATTCTCATTTAGTTTATCGACATTTGTGCTTTCCACATAATTAATGTCACAAGCATAAAATCAACGCATTGATTTTATTGAATTAAAAACCAAAAGTGATATCAACCCTACTTATTCAAGCGGTTGACGGGGCTATTCGATACCGATAAAGTCCCCACCGACAGTATTTCAGAATCTATTGATCATTTTGAAACGGAATATGGTGCGGATTATTTTAATCTTATGCCATAGCTGCCCCCGCAACTGTAAGCGGAAACTGAATATCACTGTGTCGTGGATTATCCACGACCGGTCACTGTAAAGAACGCATTTATGGGAAGGCCGATATTCAGATTGCCGCGAGCCAGGAGACCTGCTGTCAAGGTTGTATACATTGAGTGGACGGGATGGTCCATGGGGTGATTTATTTGACGAATGTATAATATAATTTCTGAACAAATTGGCAACAATATGCTTTATTTTCATATTATCTTGCCCGCAGTTCACGATTAGATGTCATCTATCGTCATGTGCCTGTCCCGAATTTATGGAACGAAATGAACCATGACCAGACGTTCAGATTCTGGCATGAACGGGACAACACTAATGCACGCAAAAATAACTTCTGCTTATTGCAAACTTTCACTTCTGGCACTGACTGGCGCAGCACTCTTCCTGACCAGCAATATGGCTTCTGCGGCTAAAACAGAATATCCACTGACGATCAAAAACTGTGGTAGGGATATTACGTTTAATCATGCGCCAAAACGCGTGACTACCGTTGGACAAAACAGTACTGAAATCCTCTATTCCCTGGGTCTTGCCGATCGTGTTGTTGGGACATCACTGTGGTTTGGTCCGGTACCTGAACAGTACAAAGCGGCGAATGACAAGATTGCGGTCATTGCACAAAACATCCCGAGTTTCGAAGGGATTATTGCGAAAAAACCGGATCTGGTGGCCAGTCAGTTTGAATGGCAGATTGGCCCTGCGGGCACAGTTGCCTCTTACGAACAATTTAGCGAATTACACGTTCCGGTTTATACCGCCCCAGCCGATTGCGCCAAAGACAACGAAGACGGCGGTGACGGCGTGCGTAAGAGCATGTTTGATATCGCCATGGTCTATCAGGAAATTGCCGACCTGGCGAAAATTTTTGATGTACAGGATAAAGGCAATGAGCTGATTGCCAGCCTGAAAGCACGTGAAGCCGCCGCGAAAGCGAAGATTGCCGGTATGGACAACCACGTATCTGCCGTCTTTTGGTTCTCCAGCGCCGACCTGCAGCTTGACCCCTATGTCGCCGGGAAATTTGGCCCCGCGGCGTGGATAGCGCAATCTCTTGGGGTGAAAAATGTCATTGATTCCGCTGAGGAGTGGCCAACGGTAGGTTGGGAAACCATTGCCAAAGCCAACCCATCGGTCATCCTCCTCGGCGAGATGGGCCGTCGCCGCTTCCCGGCCGATGACTGGAAAGTCAAAATGGAATACCTCACATCCGATCCTGTTACCCGGCTGATCCCGGCAGTGAAAGAAAACCACCTGCCGGTGATCGACGTGCAGACCATGAACGCGGGTATCAGAACCATTGACGGGCTGGAAAAACTCGCCGATGCGCTGGTGCAATATGGCCTGGCGCACCCTCAGACGACTCACTAACTCTCGTCGCGCGTTATGCCTTATGCGGGCATAGCGCCCTTTCGTATCCCGGGAAGTCGTAAATAATGAGCGAATTACGCAGGACGCGCCATGCCATGAGCCAGCTTGCTGGCCGGACGCTGTTCCACGCGCTATGGGTCAGCATGGTGATGTGCGGCGTCCTTCTGGCGGGCATTTCAATCGGTGAGACGGTTATCCCGTGGCGGCATGTCAGCCATACGCTGGCAAACCGCTTGTTTGATACACAGTATACGGTGGATGCGCTTGATGCCGGGATTATCTGGAACTACCGCCTGACCCGTGCGCTGGTTTCCGCCTGCTGTGGAGCCTGTCTGGCGGTCTCAGGCGTGGTTCTCCAATCGCTGCTGCGCAATGCGCTGGCCGAACCTTACCTGCTGGGGATTTCTGCCGGAGCCTCAACGGGCGCGGTGCTCATTGCTCTGACCGGACTTGGCGCAGGGATCATTTCCATGTCGCTTGGCGCGTTTATTGGCGCGCTGACGGCATTTTTGTTTGTCGCGCTATTAGCCATGGCGGCAAGGGGCAAAAGCGGCTCGGCCACCACGCAAATCATTCTCGCCGGGATTGCCAGTTCGCAGCTATTCAATGCCATTACCTCACTCATCATTACGCGTTCAGCCAATGCCGAACAGGCTCGGGGCATCATGTTCTGGCTGCTGGGCAATCTCAGCGGGGTACGCTGGCCAGATGTCGTGCTGGCCATCCCTACTGCGCTGATTGGCATCGTCGTTTGCTTTTGCTACGCCCGCCATCTGGATGCATTCTCATTTGGCGCGGAATCGGCGGCATCGCTGGGCATTCCCGTCAAACGCACCCGTGGCGTACTGATTGCCGCCGTGACAGGGATGACGGCCATCATGGTGTCAATCGTCGGCGCCATTGGCTTTGTCGGGCTGGTCATTCCCCATGCTGCGCGGTTACTGGTGGGAAATCAGCACCATCGCCTATTGCCCGTCAGCGCTCTTATTGGCGCCATTTTCCTTATCGTCGCGGATGTTATTTCACGCACCTTGCTTCCAGGACAGGTCTTGCCGATCGGCGTGATTACCGCACTGGTCGGCGCACCTGCATTTGCCATCATTTTGATACGAGGGAATCCGGGGAAATGACCGCTAATCCTGTGGTAAACGCCCAGCATCTGTACTGGGAGGTTAAAGGCAAAGCCATCGTCAATGATGTCTCTTTTCAGGTCTCGCACGGTGAGTTTGTCGGTATTATCGGCCCCAATGGTTCCGGGAAAACGTCGCTGATTTCGCTCCTGGCGGGATTACTGAAACCGTCTTCCGGGCACGTTACGCTAAATCACCAGGATATTCGTCGCTATTCACGCCGCCATCTGGCGCAAAAGGTGGCACTGGTTGAACAACAGGCTGAAACCAGCGAGCGTCTTACCGCTATTCAGGCGGTTTCGCTTGGTCGCACGCCATGGCTGAGCCTGCTGTCGCCGTGGTCGAGGAAAGACGACGATATTGTGCAGACGATGCTGGAAAAAGTCTCCCTACAAAACATGCAGCATCGCTGCTGGCATACCTTCTCCGGCGGAGAGCGTCAACGTCTGCACATCGCCAGAGCGCTGGCACAGCAGCCGCAGGTACTGCTGATGGATGAGCCGACAAACCATCTTGATATCCAGCATCAGATTGGCCTGCTCAATCTGGTTAAACGTGAAAAACTCACCGTCATCGCCGCCCTACACGACCTGAATCATGCGGCGATGTTCTGCGATCGCATCATGGTGATGAAGGCTGGACAACTGGCGATGCAGGGGCATCCTGCCGCCATTTTTACCCGTGAAAATCTTAACAGCTGGTTTGGCATCGACGCGATTGTCGAACACGCCCCCGACGACATGAGCTGTTTTATCCGTTACCAACGCCCCGCGTAAACACTGAAAGGAACCACAATGAAACGTGTTAAGCAAAGTTTGCAAATCTTATGCCTGTTAGCCTTCACCTCGACGGCTTTTGCACAAACCTACGAAGTGCTGATGAAAAACCGCGGTACAGGCGGCCCGATGGTTTATGAGCCGGACTATCTGGCGATCCAGCCTGGTGATAGCGTGAAGTTTATCCGCAAACATAAGAGCCACAATGCCGCGTCGATTGCCGAACTCTCTCCCGCCGGATACCCCGGTTTTATCGGAAAAATCGATGAAGAGATTGAAGTGAAATACGACAATGCAGGTTTCTACGGCATCAAATGTTCACCGCACTACGCGCAGGGCATGATCATGCTGATTAAAGTCGGCGACGCCGTGTTACCCGACAGCTACCGCGCGTTCAAAGCCCCTGGTCTTGCCGATAAGCGTTTTCAGGAAATTTATACCCGCCTCGATAAACAGTAACGCGGTCATAAAGGGAGAATAACGGTGGTGGATAAAAAAACGCTTAGCGAAACAATCCAAACTCAGCGACGCGATTGCCTGTGCAAGCTGACGAAATTTGTCGGCGCAGCGGGCGTGACCGCCGCCGTCTGGCCACTCATTTCCGCGCTGGGTCCGGATGATAAAACGGTGGCGGAAAATGAACCTGTTGATGTCTCCCTCGCTGGCGTAACAGCAGGCCAGACGGTGAAGCGTATCTGGCAGGGAAAACTGATCCTGATTCGCCACCGCACGGCGGAGGAGATCGCCGCGGCGCGGCAAGCTGACCTGCGTCTACTGGCCGATCCACAGGCGGATAGCGAGCGGGTGGCAGCGGCACATCCCCAGTGGCTGGTAGTACAAGGTTACTGCCCCCACGCTGGTTGTGTACCCAATGCCAACCCCAACGGCCAAGGCTGGGTCTGCCCGTGTCATGGTTCCGAGTTCGATACCTCCGGGCGCGTAACGCGAGGCCCGGCGACGGCGAATCTGGCCATCCCTGACTTTAGCGTGTCAGCTGACGGCCTGAGTCTGCGAATTGGTACGAAGGATGCCTGAGATGAAATCCGCTTATCCGTCAGCCCCCTGGTATCACCTGCAGTTTCGTCTTCCCGTCCCCCGCTCAGTCGCTGGAGTGTGGATCTTTGCTATCGGTCTCATATTGCTGGTCATGCTGGGCGTGCAAATGCTCTCCGGAATCGTGCTGGCTATGTTCTATGTGCCTACAGCGGGATCCGCTTTTGACTCTATTGTTCATATTCTGCGCGCGGTCAGACACGGTGAGCTGGTGCGCAATCTGCATGCTATTGGCGCGTCGCTTTTTTTCTTCGCCTGTTATCTGCATATTTTCCGGGCAATGTATTACAACGTTTACCGCAAACCCTATCTGAAGATGTGGGCAATCAGCGTGACGCTGTATGTGCTGTTGATGATCACTGCATTTCTCGGCTATAGCCTGATTTGGGGGCAAAAAAGCTACTGGGCCGCTACGGTCATCACCAGTTTCGCCCGGGCGATACCGTTTATTGGCGATACGCTATATACCTTTTTAGTCGGTGGCTATATGCCCGGCACGCCGACATTAGGCCGTTTTTATGTCCTTCACTTTATCATTCCCTTCGCCATTGTCGTGGTCACGATATGGCACATCCGTACCGTCCAGTCGGCGTTTGCCCACGCGCGGAAGAAAACATTTTCGCCCAAAGAGTCTCAGCGTTTGTTGTTCGATTTTCGCATCACCGAAAGCGATGCTATCAAACTCACCCTCTTTTTAATGCTGTTCGCCTGGTTTCTGTTTTTCGCGCCGCACTATCTCAGCAGCGCCGATAACTTTATTCCAGCAGACCCGACACTCACACCGGCTATCGTCGCACCTGAATGGTACTTCCTGCCTTTCTTCTCCATTTTGCGCTGCTTCCCCAATGAACTGGCAGGCATCACTGCGATGTGCGCTGCGGTACTGATTTTCTATTTTCTCCCCTGGCTGGATACGTCACACGCGCGGTTTCGCAATAACAGTCGGCTGGTTAAAACCTTTTTTTGGCTTTGGGTCGCCAATGCGCTCTTTTTGGGTTGGTTGGGTTCAAAAGCATTGGTTGGGCCGGACTTAGTTGAGGGTTTTAGCAATGACGATGGCTGGACACGCGCGGCGTCTCAGCTTTCAACAGTTATTTATTTTGCATGGTTTCTGCTTGTGCTGCCGTGCCGACGTTTACTGGAACGACAGGACTGACATCATGGCGCGATTTCTAACCACTGTAACTCTGACTCTGGCTCTTTTCTTGAGCAACGCGATTTGCGCACAGCTACCCACCGCGCAGACATGGTCGTTTAGCGGCATGAACGGTAAACACGATAGCGAACAACTGCGACGCGGGCTGCAGGTCTATGAAGAGAAATGCCGGGCCTGCCACGGTATGAAATATCTCACTTTCAAAACGTTAACTAAAGCTGGAGGGCCACAACTCAGTGAGGCGGAGGCCAAAACACTGGCCAGCGGCTACGTCTTTGCGACAATTGAAGACGACGGTCAACCCGGCGAACGGGAAGGCAATCTGAACGATGTTTTCGCGTCACCTTATCTGAATGAACAGGAAGCAAAATACCTTAATAATGGCGCGCTGCCGGTTGACCTGAGCTATATCGTTCGAGCACGGACCTACGACCGCGGGTTTCCGCGATTTTTACTGGATGCGTTCACCCCCTACACCGAGCAAGGCGCTGATTACGTTTATGCGCTGCTGACCGGGTATGCAACCGATGACCCTGAGATGAAAACCAACCGTTTTTTCCCTGGCGGGATGATTAATATGCCCAAACCGTTGGCTGACAATGACATCACCTGGGCTATGCAAACGCATGTTCCCCAAACGGAAGAACAGTACGCACGAGATGTCACCGCGTTTCTGGCGTGGGCCGCTGACCCGCAGCTTGAAAGTAGAAAACATCAGGGAGCGGTCGTTATGGGATATCTGGCGAGTATGCTGGCGTTATTAGCACTGTTACAGCGCAGGCGATCCCGCTCGCGCAGCAACGAGAAAAACTAACGACCAGTCAGCGAAACGCTGGCTGGTCTGCAGGTTATGTCAGCTCTTAGCTGTGGCGTTGGCTATCATTACGACGGCAGCGTTTGTCGTAATGGCGAACCCACCAATAACGATCGCTGATTTGTTCATGTCCCCCGACGCGGGCACCCGCCAGCCAGAGAACACCGCCAACAAAAATACTAAGCACGGCACCATGTGCGAAAAACTGTGGCAGATTAAATTGCGGTAACTGGTTTAAAATAGAGTAACCAACACCGCCGACCATCACCACCAACCCTAAAGCCATGAGCACGTTACCGAGTAACGAAGCGTTTTTGCGTTTCATGTGTCACCTCCGGAACTTTGGGTTGTTACAGGGAATACCCCTAATCCTTATGTGTAAAGTATAGACAACACTGCCATTCGCAAGTGCGCCTGTGATCACAAATACAAACACCAACGCAACAAAACTTTACAAATAAGCTACTGAACACCCTCAATTTCTAATAGTCCATTTCTGCAATTATTCAGTTTTCGGCACGACCCACGTAGTTTTTTGTCAAGCGCGTCGGCAAACAGTAAACTACACGCCGGTTATAGACACACTCAGGACAAATTACGTGGCGATTAAATTGATTGTCGGCCTGGCGAACCCCGGCGCAGAGTATGCGGCAACGCGACATAATGCAGGCGCATGGTACGTCGATTTACTGGCAGAGAGACTCCGTGCGCCCCTGCGCGATGAGCCGAAGTTCTTCGGTTACACCTCCAGAGTCACGCTTGAAGGTGAAGATGTCCGCCTGCTGGTACCGACCACATTTATGAATCTGAGCGGCAAAGCCGTTGGCGCGATGGCCAGCTTTTATCGCATTAACCCTGATGAAATTCTGGTCGCCCACGATGAATTAGATCTGCCACCTGGCGTCGCCAAATTTAAGCTGGGCGGGGGTCATGGCGGACATAATGGCCTGAAAGACATCATCAGCAAGTTAGGCAATAACCCTAACTTTCATCGTTTACGCATTGGAATCGGCCATCCGGGCGATAAAAATAAAGTTGTCGGTTTTGTTTTAGGCAAACCGCCTGTTTCAGAACAGAAGTTAATTGATGACGCCATTGACGAAGCGGCACGTTGTACCGAGATTTTATTCAAAGATGGACTGACCAAAGCAACGAGCCGGTTACACACCTTTAAAGCGCAATAAGCAGCGATGTGCGGCATTTTTCTCGCGTGCTGTGTATAATAGGCGGAGTTATTTCCATTTCTACAATCTGTTTTCCATAACAGGTTGAATATCAAAAGATTAAGGTGATTTAAACATGGGATTCAAATGCGGTATCGTCGGTTTGCCAAACGTAGGCAAATCCACCCTGTTCAACGCGCTCACAAAAGCGGGTATTGAAGCGGCAAACTTCCCGTTCTGTACTATCGAGCCGAACACGGGTGTTGTCCCGATGCCCGATCCTCGTCTGGATCAACTGGCCGAAATCGTCAAACCGCAGCGTATCCTGCCAACCACAATGGAATTTGTGGATATCGCGGGTCTGGTAAAAGGCGCATCCAAAGGTGAAGGCCTGGGTAACCAGTTCCTGACCAACATCCGTGAAACCGAAGCTATCGGTCACGTTGTTCGCTGCTTCGAAAACGACAACATTATCCACGTTAACAACAAAGTGGATCCGGCTGACGATATCGATGTTATCAACACCGAACTGGCGCTGTCCGACCTCGACACCTGCGAACGTGCTATCCACCGCGTACAGAAGAAAGCCAAAGGCGGTGATAAAGACGCTAAAGCTGAACTGGCCGCGCTGGAAAAATGCCTGCCGCAGTTGGAAAACGCGGGTATGCTGCGTGCGCTGAAAAACCTGACTGACGAAGACAAGGCAGCAATCAAGTACCTGAGCTTCCTGACGCTGAAGCCAACCATGTATATCGCCAACGTGAACGAAGACGGTTTTGAAAACAACCCGTACCTCGATAAAGTTCGCGAAATCGCCGACGCTGAAGGCTCCGTCGTGGTCGCCGTTTGTGCCGCTGTTGAAGCTGACATCGCTGAACTCGACGATGCTGACCGTGACGAATTTATGGCTGAACTGGGTCTGGAAGAGCCTGGCCTGAACCGCGTTATCCGCGCAGGCTACGAACTGCTGAACCTGCAGACCTACTTCACCGCTGGCGTGAAAGAAGTCCGTGCGTGGACCATCCCTGTCGGCGCAACTGCCCCGCAGGCAGCCGGTAAGATCCACACCGACTTCGAGAAAGGCTTTATCCGCGCACAAACCATCGCATTTGAAGACTTCATCACCTATAAAGGTGAGCAAGGTGCGAAAGAAGCCGGCAAGATGCGTGCAGAAGGTAAAGATTACATCGTTAAAGATGGCGATGTGATGAACTTCCTGTTCAACGTCTAAATCATTTCTGCTGACTGATGAGGTTCCATCGAACCTCATCAGTCCAGAGAGACAAAAAACCACGCGATTGCGTGGTTTTTTGTCTCTCTGGTTTACTCAGAACAGCCGTATTACATTCCCTGATACAAAGGACCTTCGCCTCCCTGAGGAGCCGTCCAGGTGATATTTTGCGTTGGGTCTTTAATATCACAAGCCTTACAGTGCAGGCAGTTCTGCGCATTAATTTGCAGATGAGGTTGCTGCTCCAGCTCGACAATTTCATAGACACCCGCCGGACAGTAACGTGTCTCCGGGGCCGCGTACAACGGCAGATTGACCGTGAGCGGGATACGCTCATCTTTCAACCTCAGATGACAAGGCTGATCTTCTTCATGGTTAGTATTCGACAAAAACACCGATGAAGAGCGGTCGAATGTCAGCACGCCGTCAGGCTTTGGATAGTTAATCTTCGCCTCGCTGGAAGCGGGTTTGAGTGCCTGATGATCGCTTTGTTTCAGTGCTAACGTCCACGGTGTATGGCCTTTCAAAAACAGTTGTTCCGCACCAAATAAGAGAGAGCCTGTATACAGCCCCTTCTTCATATAGGGTTTAAAGTTACGCGTTTGGTATAGTTCGCGGTACAGCCAACTGTCCTGGAAGCCCTGCTGATAAACCGCGGCCAGAGTCGCTTCATCTGCCAGATATTGCCCCTGAGCCTGTGCGATGTCTAAAGCCTCGAGAGTCGCCCGGGCGGCCAACATTCCACTTTTAATGGCGCAGTGGCTGCCTTTGATTCGTGCGGCGTTTAAAAATCCAGCGTTATCGCCAAGAAGTGCCCCCCCTTTAAAGCTCAGTATCGGCAGTGAAGACAATCCTCCCGCAACCATCGTTCTGGCACCATAACTGAGGCGCTTCCCCTGCTGCAGATGCGCAGAAATGGCCGGATGCGTTTTCAAACGTTGAAACTCTTCAAACGGTGACAACCACGGATTACTGTAATTCAGCCCAACAACCAATCCCACCGCGACCAGGTTATCGCCATAATGGTAGACAAAGCCACCGCCGTAGGTTGCTGCACCCAACGGCCAACCGGCACAATGCACCACCAGCCCCGGTTGATGCTGCTCCGGGGGAACTTGCCACACTTCTTTCAACCCCAGTCCGTAGGTCTGGGGGGCGCAATCCCGGTCTAGTGCGAACGTCTCAATTACTGTTTTTCCTAGCTGTCCACGGCATCCTTCAGCAAAAAGCGTGGTTCTGGCGAGCAGGTTGATCCCTTGCTGATACTGCGCAGTCGGCTGACCTGATTTATCCAGCCCCATATCACCGGTAGCGACACCGATTACTGCACCCTGTTCATCATAAAGCACCTCAGACCCCGTAAATCCGGCAAAGACTTCGACGCCCAGTTGTTCCGCCTGCTGGGCAAGGGTCTGGCACACAAGACCAAGGCTCCCAATCACATTGCCATGATTTTTAAAGCATTCAGGTAAAAATATTTGCGGTACACGAATCTGCTTTTGGGCACCCAAAAACAAAAAACGATCTTCCGTCACTGGCGTTAGCGGTAATGACAGCTTTTGTTGCCAGCCCGGCAGCAGTTCATTCAATCCAACAGGATCAATGACCGCTCCGGACAATATATGTGCACCAATGCTGGCTCCTTTGTCGATCAGGCAAACGGAAAGCGTTTGCTGGCGCTGTGCCGCCAGTTGCTTCAGATGAATCGCCGCCGCCAGCCCCGATGGACCGCCCCCCACAATCAGGACATCAAACTCCATTGCCTCACGGATCTTTTGGGTGTCGAGCGCTGACCTGTCTGGATGCATAATTCCTCCTGAGAAAGAAAAAACGTGATGGGGCATGGCGGGTTACGCCAGCGCTTTCTCCAGCTCGGGTAAAATCTGGAACAGATCGCCTTCGATACCGTAATCTGCAATCTGGAAAATCGGCGCCTCTTTATCTTTATTAATGGCGACAATTAATTTGCTTTCTTTCATGCCCGCCAAATGTTGTATCGCACCGGAAATACCTACGGCGATATAGAGGTCGGGGGCAATAATTTTACCAGTCTGCCCTACCTGATAATCATTAGGCACAAAACCGGCGTCAACGGCGGCACGGGATGCGCCAATTGCTGCACCAAGCTTGTCGGCAATGGTCTCAATAAGTTGAAAATTCTCTTTCGCACTCAGTCCGCGCCCCCCCGAAATGACGATTTTTGAAGTACTCAGTTCCGGACGAGAAAACGGCGTAAGTGATTGGCTCACATGGCGTGACAATGCCAGCGCGGCGGTTGGTTGAACCGGCGTTACCCGTACGTCATTCCCGGCATGTTGCGATGGCGTGAAGGCTGAACCGCGCACGGTAATGACCAGTTGTCCGCCATTATTGCGCACCGTTTCCAGGGCATTACCTGCATAAACTGGACGCACAAACGTATTTGCATCGCAGACTTCGGTGATATCAGAAATTTGTGCGACATCCAGCATTGCCGCTAACCGCGGTGCGATATTTTTTCCGTATCCGGTCGCCGGTAAAAGTACATGGGTGAAATCAGTCACCAGGGGGACAACCGCTGCGCACACCTCTTCCGCCAGAAGGCTGGCGTAATGAGGTGCGTCACAAACCAGTATTTCCGTGATCCCACCGAGGGTTCGCGCGGCATCCACAACGTTTTGGCACTGATGGCCCACAATCAGCAAGTGAACCCTCCCCTCGCCGCCGGCCGCAATGTGCTGCGCCGCAGTGAGCGTTGTCAGGGTGCTGCTTTTGAGCGTCTGATTATCGTGTTCGGCAATAACAAGAATTGATGTCTGACTCATTTCGGCATCCTCTAAGAGTTAAATGGCTTTGTGTTCTTTTAGCACCGCAACCAGTTGGGCCGCATTTTCCAGCCATTGACAGCGGCTATTGCGTTTTTTCGGCTCGGTGATATTGAGGGTGGTTAACTGCTTCGAGGGTACAAAACCCATGGATGCCAATGGGATAATCTCCAGAGGTTTATTCTTCGCTTTCATAATATTCGGCAGGCTCGGGTAACGAGGTTGATTCAGGCGCAAATCGGCAGTTACCACCGCAGGTAATGCCAGGGAGAGCACCTCTAAACCGCCGTCAATTTCCCGGGTGACAGTAATGCGTCCGTCGTCGGTCACATCCAGCGCCGATGCAAAGGTTGCCTGACTGCACGCCAGTAATCCGGCCAGCATTTGCCCGGTCTGGTTGGCGTCATTATCAATCGCTTGCTTGCCCAGCAGGATGAGCTGAGGTTCTAGCTGCGCGACAAGTCGCTGGAGTATTTTCGCGATGTCCAATGACCCGAATGTTGCTCCCTGCTCGGTTTCAACTAACAGCGCCTTGTCAGCACCTCGGGCCAGCGCATTGCGTAGCGTTTCCTGAGAAGAAAGATCCCCGACTGAAACAACAACAACTTCACTTGCTACGCCGGCTTCTTTCAGACGAACCGCCTCTTCCAGCGCAATTTCGTCAAAAGGGTTCATCGACATTTTGACGTTTTCCAGCTCAGCGCCGGTTCCATCAGCTTTGATGCGTATTTTGACGTTATGGTCGATAACACGTTTCACGCCCACTAAGATTTTCATTTCATATTCCTTCTGTTTTGTATGAGCGAGAAAACTAGCGCTCTTCAGGCAAAATCAGTGCCGGTGCGATAGAGGGCGGCCAGAACCGCGTAGCCACAAAATAGACCACCCCGGTTGCCAGCAGGCCAACAATCCAGGAGATATCAGTCCCGCCCAGGCTTTCAACGAGTGAGCCGGTATAAAAGCTGGTCGCGATAAACGGTAACTGGACGACAATACCGAACAGATAAGTGAGGATGCCGGTCATGTTCCAGCGACCATAGCGTCCGTTAGGATCAGAGAGTGCGGGCAAGTCATAGCGCCCTTTGGTGACAAGGTAGTAATCCACCAGGTTAATCGCACTCCACGGGGTGAAGAAGGCCAATAAAAACAACAAGAATGCGGTAAACAACTTCAGAAATTCATGCTGTCCTAACAAACCGATCAGCGTAGAGAACCCCACCATGAGAATGATGAAAAACAGACGCATACCGGGTGATACGTTATGTTTTCCACGGAAGCCGCTGACAATAGTGGCGAGTGACATAAAACTGCCATAGGCATTCAGTGCAGTAATGGTGACCTTACCAAAGAAGATGCCGAGGAATAACAGACCGGCAATAACCCCTGTACTGCCCAGGCCGACGATGTACGCAACTTCATGACCCGCAAACTGTTTCCCTGCTATCGCGGCAGCAAAAACCCCCAGCACCATGGATGCCTGAGTCCCCACGACGCTACCCAGTCCGACAGCGAAAAATGCTTTTACTGTAGACGTGTTGCTCGGTAAATAGCGCGAATAGTCGGCAACGTAGGGGCCAAACGCTATCTGCCATGATGCTGAAAGGGACATAGCCAGCAAGAAATTGGTCAGTGTAAAGTGACGATTTTCCAGCAATGTCTGGACATCATAGCCATAGAGAATTTTAAAAAAGAGGTAAAAGAAGATGACGATACCCACCACACTCGCCAGTTTCCCCAGCCCGTGGATCACGCGGTAACCGCAAACCGTAATGGTGATAATCACGACACCAAAAATCAGAATACCAAACCAGTCACTCACATTGACGAGCTGCGCAATGGCCTGGCCGGCGAGTACTGTCCCCCCCGCGGAAAAACCCACGTACATCATGCAGACCAGGATTATCGGCAACACTGCACCGTATACGCCAAACTGCACCCGGCTCGATATCATCTGTGGAAGACCCAGTTTCGGTCCCTGCGCAGCATGGAGCGCCATCACTGCGCCACCGAGTACCTGCCCGACGAATAATCCAATCAGCGACCAGAACACATCACCGCCCAACACCACGGCCAATGCGCCGGTAACAATTGCTGTAATTTGCAGGTTTGCGCCAAACCACAGCGTAAACTGACTGAACAAACTGCCGTGTCGTTCAGCCTCAGGAATGTAGTCAATGGAGCGTGACTCAATTAGCGGAGCCACGGCTGCAGGCTTTACATGTTGTTGTGTACTGTCGTCAATGTTCATGATGCATGCTTCCTCACGTTATAGAACGAACCTGGAAATGGTGCTTTTACCCATCGAATTTCCAGGCCGGAACAGCCTGGAGCATGCAATCCCGCACGCACTTTGCCCTGCCGTTTGGTCATGCCTAACGGTTGTTCAGCAAGCTTCTTGAGATAATGATTTTTTGTATTTCCGACGTGCCTTCAAAGATGCGCAGGATGCGGGCATCCCGGACATAGCGTTCAAGGGGAAGATCGCGGATGTAACCATAGCCACCGTGTAACTGAAGTGCGGCATCCGTGACAAAACCGGCGCATTCAGCGGCAAACAATTTGGCGGTCGCTGAATCAAGGCTAAAACGTTGCCCGCTATCGCGCTTTTCCGCCGCTTGCCAGGTCAGCAGCCGTGCGGCCTGTAACTGAGTATGCATATCCGCCAGTCGCCATTGCGTTCCCTGATAGGCCATCAATGGTTTTGGACCGATCTGTCTGTCATGCACCCACTGCAAACAACTCTCCATTGCCGCGCTGGCAATACCCAGTGACATTGCAGCGACTTCAACACGCCCACGATCAAGCACTTCCATCGCCGTTGCGAATCCCTGGCCTTCTTTACCCAGCAGCGCGGACTGAGGAAGCCAACAATCTAAGGACAGTTCATAAATAGTGCTGCCACGTAGCCCCATGGTTTTTTCCGGACTGGAGAACACGACGCCGCCGGTGTCTTTCGGGATAATGAACGCGCTGATACCGTTATGCCCCTCTGCCGGAGCCGTTTTCGCATACAGCACAATGAAGTCTGCTTCCCGGGCATTCGTGATGTAGTGTTTATTGCCCTGGATTCGCCATCCATCAGCCTCACGCTTTGCAACCGTTCGCATATCCGCGGGGTTTGAGCCAGCGGCAGGTTCCGTTAGCGCAAACGCCCCCAACAATTCCCCACTGGCTGCCCGCGGGAGCCAGTGCAGCTTTTGCTCTTCTGTCCCGCCAATCAGAATAGAGTCGGTGGCCAGGAAATGGGCGGTCAACGCAGAAGCGGTGGAGGCACAAGCGCCTGCAATCGCTTCAACCGCCTGACTCATGGCGACGCTGCCCACCCCGAAGCCCCCATAGGCTTCGGGTAAGTTAATGCCCATGCAGCCGAGTTCGCCCAGTGCAGTAAGACTCTCCTGGCAGAAAGTCTCCGTTTCATCATAGTGCTGGGCGCGTGGTTGCAGGACATCCCGGGCGACGCTTGTCACAGCGTCGACAATCGCGCGCTCAGTTTCATTAATTTCAAAGCTCATGCACTGCTCCTGTTGGTAATGAGTGGGTATCTACACCATAGAGCGCGTTGGCTTCTCCTAGTGCCGGAGCCCTCTCGATCGCATGGGGTTTATGGCCATTGAAGAACACCGGTTGTACAACTAAAGGGTTGCTCTCATCAGATGGCTGAATCAGTAACTGGCGAGCCTGTGCATGTTCGCTTTGTGTCACCTGCTCCAGGTTATGAATCGGCGAAGCCGGAACACCTGCCTCCAGCAGGAGCTCGCAAAGATCGTCCACGCTAAATGTCATGCTCCAGCGCTCAATGGCTGCTTTTAATTGCTGCTCGTTTCGCGTACGGCTAATGTCATCAATGAAGCGGCTATCCGTTGCCAACGCGGGTTGCCCCATGCATTCGCACAACCGCGCATAAAGACGCTGACTGGCTACCGCGATCACCACCAGCCCATCTGCGGCCCGGTAGGTATCAAACGGCGTGGAAACAGGATGGCGATTGCCAATCAATCCCGGCGCTTTCCCGTGGGCAAACAAATTCGATAGCCCTGTTACCTGCATGCTGACCAACACGTCCAGCATGGCAACATCGATATATTGCGCCTCGGGATGATGTCGTTCGCGGGCAAATAACGCACTGCTGACAGCCCAGGCGGCGTAGATCCCGGCACAGACATCACCGAGAGATTCACCACTGCGTGTGGGGCCGCTTTGCACAAACCCCGTCACGCTCATCAAGCCGGACATCGCCTGGGCGACAATGTCGTAAGCAGGATGTTTGGCCAACGGGCTGTGCTGGCCAAAACCTGAAATACTGGCGTAGATCAGCCGGTCGTTATACTTTTTAAGCGTGTCAAAATCGATCCCAAGGCGCTGCGTCACGCTCGGGCGAAAGTTCTCCACCACCACGTCCGCTTCTTCGACCAATTGATAGAAATGCTGCCGGTGCTCCGGACATTTAAAATCCAGCTCAATACTGCGCTTGCCGCGGTTAATCAGGCCGTAATAGACGCTTTCACCCTTCACAAAGGGACCAAGGTGGCGGCTATCGTCACCGTGTCCAGGTGCTTCAATTTTAATCACCTCAGCGCCGAGATCGGCCAGCATCGCCGTACAATAAGGGCCAGCCAGTACCCGACTCAGGTCGAGAACACGAACACCGCATAACGGCTGATAATGTGTTTGTTTGCTCATATCGCTGTGCATCCTGTGGGTTAGAGGCTTCCAGCGGACGTTTTATACTTCCGCCCAGACCGGGAAATACGTCACTATTTTTCCATTGGCAGGTTCAGCCCCTGTTCACGGGCACAGCGTTGCGCTATTTCGTAGCCTGCATCAGCATGGCGCATCACGCCCGTAGCCGGATCGTTGTGCAGAACCCGCGCAATACGTTCAGCCGCCTCATCTGTACCGTCACACACAATCACCATGCCTGAATGTTGTGAGAAGCCCATGCCGACACCGCCGCCATGATGCAACGAAACCCAGGTAGCTCCACTCGCCGTATTCAGCAGCGCGTTGAGTAGCGGCCAGTCGGATACCGCATCAGAACCATCCTTCATTGCTTCCGTTTCACGGTTTGGGCTGGCAACAGAACCTGAGTCCAGGTGATCGCGGCCGATGACGATAGGCGCAGAAAGCGCACCGCTGCGGACCATTTCATTGAATGCCAGACCTAATTTGGCGCGCTGTCCGAGGCCAACCCAGCAGATACGTGACGGTAAGCCCTGGAAGCTGATACGTTCGCGAGCCATATCCAGCCACCGGTGCAGATGCTCGTCATCCGGGATGAGTTCTTTGACCATGGCGTCGGTTTTGTAAATGTCTTCCGGGTCGCCGGAGAGCGCCACCCAGCGGAAGGGACCAATTCCGCGGCAGAACAGCGGACGAATATAGGCAGGGACAAATCCAGGGAAATCAAACGCGTTATTCACCCCCATCTCCAGCGCCATCTGGCGGATGTTGTTGCCATAGTCAAAAACAGGAATCCCTTGTTTCTGGAACGCCAGCATCGCATTGACATGTTCGGCCATTGAGCGTTTGGCTGCCTGAACAACAACAGAAGGTTCAGTTTTCGCACGTGCTACATAATCGGACCACTGCCAACCCTGTGGTAAATAGCCATTCAATGGGTCATGCGCGCTGGTCTGGTCGGTGACTAAATCCGGACGCACGTTACGACGAACCAGTTCAGGAAGAATATCGGCGGCGTTAGCACACAGCGCGATAGAAATTGCTTTGCCCTGTTCGGTGTAACGTTTGATGCGTGCCAACGCATCGTCAAGCGAGGTCGCCTGCTCATCGACATAGCGTGTCTTAAGGCGGAAATCGATACGGCTTTGCTGGCACTCAATGTTCAGAGAACAAGCACCCGCAAGCGTTGCCGCCAGCGGTTGTGCTCCCCCCATTCCCCCCAGGCCCGCGGTGAGGATCCAGCGCCCCTTAAGGCTACCGTTGTAATGTTGGCGAGCGGCTTCAACGAAGGTTTCATAGGTACCCTGAACGATGCCCTGACTACCGATGTAGATCCAACTACCCGCAGTCATCTGGCCGTACATCGCCAGGCCCTTCGCATCAAGTTCGTTAAAGTATTCCCAGTTCGCCCAATGAGGAACAATGTTAGAGTTAGCGATCAGGACACGTGGCGCATGGCTGTGGGTTTTAAACACACCAACGGGCTTACCGGACTGGACCAGCAGTGTCTCATCATCGTTTAGCTGAGTCAGGGTTTCTACGATTTTGTCGTAGCACTCCCAGTTACGTGCCGCACGCCCAATTCCGCCATATACCACGAGTTCATGAGGATTTTCAGCCACCTCCGGGTCGAGGTTATTCATCAGCATCCGTAGCGGAGCCTCGGTTAGCCAGCTCTTTGCCGTGAGTTTAGTCCCCCGGGGGGCGCGTACATCAACATGACGAATACGGTTTTCAGCGGTCATAGCGATATCCTTAAGTGTTCGGATGAGTAAGGTCATCAACATCAGGTTGGCTCAACCCATATCGCTCAACATTTACGCAACATGAGTAACATGTAATCAATATATACTTGTATATACATGTACACTCAATAAAATATTTATTCACAAAATCAAGATGGATTTGCAAAACGAAAAACAACAAAATTGCACTTTAGATTAATAAATACAATGAATTAAGCTGAAGACAAAAATGATGGGGAGATGAATGGCATTGATCTTGTTCACAAAATAGCCACAAAATACTGATTAAATTTGCGGCATCAGTCACAAACAAAAGACACAATTAATTAACACTTTCAGGGGTGAAACAGGATGAAGATCACTCTTCGATACTGCGCAACTCGATGAATGCCCAGTAACCGGAACCATGAATGCCAAGGTCCAGAACGTCAGAGTGTTGAGGTTGAGGTGGAAGTACTGCGCAATCATAACAATGCAGTTGTAATGGCGGCATGGCGGTTGAAGAGAGGATCAAATTCGACGCGGCACAGAAAATGAGTGTCGTAACGCCGGGGCTGAGTGGGTATTGCGCTTGCGTGTCGACCGTCTGCCAATTCAACGTAGCATCAAAGCGTTCTGGCTGATAAATAAGATTAAAATCCAGAATCGGTCCATCCACCAGTTCGCTGTCCACGCGGCTATTACCGGAGAATGCCCCGGTATCGAAAGCATAAAGCGTCACGCCGGAGGCCGAATCAATGTGCAATGTCATCCCATTACCGCGCAGTACCGACAGCAGCCGCTGGTATCCCTGATAGCGTGAAAACTCACCGGCCTGTGCCACCTCCGCCATTGAAAGTCGCCACTGAAAATTGTCATCTTCTGGCGGAAAACGCTGAATTTCCCGGGTCATTCCGGCCCCGTTTTTCCACGGCATCAGCCTGTAATCGTCGTAACGCAGCACGTGCCATCCATTCATGACGTGAAATGTCCTTTTAAACGATGGCGAGTTCCCGGATACAGCAGTCGGGCATAGCTGACATTAACCTGTTGTGACCAGGTCCGGCGGCAAATAAGCAGGCAAGGCTCATGAGGCGCAAGCTGAAGCCACTTGCTTTGCAGCGCAGTGGCCGAAACAGCTTCAACAACATGCTCCCCTTCAGTAAGCGGTGCCAGCCTGTTCAGGTAAATATTCGGTGTTAACTGGGTAAAATCCTGCTGAAGGTACTCCGGCGCTACGTCCGGATTAACAAAACGATCTTCAATCTGAATAGGGATATCATTTTCATAGTGAATGATCGAAGAGTGAAAGATTTCACTTCCGGGCTGCATATTCAGTGCCATAGCCTGCTCTCTCGTGGCACTCACTGTCTGCAACAGCATCACAGAGCTACGATGCTGATGATTTCTCGCCTGTATCTCATCGGCAATATTCTGGATCTCGAACAGCGCTGACTGTCTTTTCGGTTCAGCCACAAATGTTCCGACCCCCTGCAGTCTGACCAATAACCCTTCTGCTGTCAGTTCCCGCAGGGCGCGATTAATCGTCATTCGACTAAAGCCGAGCAATTGAACCAGTTCAGATTCCGAAGGAACACGATCATTGGGCCGCCACTCACCGCTGTTGATTCTATCCGCGACCATCGCCTTGACTTTGGCATACAGTGGGAGCGGAACGGAGTGCTCAACTGCAAGTTTATGCGACATCAACGTCATTACCTGAATTTCCTTTATCTGGCAAAAAGAGAGCGACTTACCCTCAATCTTAGAGAGAGTTATGCACACTGTATAGCCCACGTCGTTTTTAATTCCGTCCTGAAGCCCCTGGGCATACTTTTGAGTAGCACAAAAAAGAAACGGCATACTCACCCGTTGGTATTATTTTTTTGTCGACGGCATCACCTTTTCCCTAAGTAAAATTCATGAGATCAACTGGCGTACGTCTAATACTTATTCTAGGGTTAAATCATGTCTTCTTGTGTCACATTATTGTTTTTTTAAAGCAAAAAATGTGGTTATTTGAAAAAGGTGAAGGATATGGCTCTAGTCTTCGACAAACGCTTAATTCTTTTTTGCTGCGCCTTTTCCATTATTCCGGCGGCAAATGCAGCGTCCACCAACGGGACATTTCAGGTACTGATGACGATCCAAAAAGCGTGTACTGTCACTGCGGGGTCGGCTTCAAATATTACTCTCGGTCCCGTGAATACCACAGCGACAAATACCAGCGCAAGCAACACAATTTCAATTAATTGCTCAAAAACCACCCCCTACTTTATTGGTCTGGCACCTTCAACGGCCAACGGCGGGACACCCACGGGGTCCGGCGCCATGTCCTCTGTCGCAAATGCAGCAAACAATACCGATAAAGTGCCTTATCAATTGAACCAAACATCAGCAACAGGACCGGTCTGGGGGAATACGGCCACCACCACCACGGTAGGAAATGGTGTTGCATCTCAGGGAACAGGGCTTCAGCAGAGTTTTACCGTTTATGCCACCGCGCCAAGCGCGAACTTCACACCTGACGACTATGCCGACACCGTAACGGTAAACGTTAACTACTAAATTCAGGAACACCGATGACAGTAAAACTGCCTGTACAGCAGTATGCCTGCGCATGCCTGTTAGGAGCGGCTGTGAGCGTAAATCCGGCGACAGCCAGCGGATTGCAGGTTGCCCCAGTCACATTAACGCTGCAAGCATCGCAAAATGCCGATGGGATCTGGCTAAGCAATGCCGGAGAAAACGTGCTGAATGCCCAGGTCCGGGTCTTTCGCTGGAGCCAAAGCGCTTACGGCGACAAGCTGTCTCCCTCTCAGGGGCTGGTTATCAGTCCGCCAATGCTGGCGCTAGCCCCTGGTGAACGCCAGTTGATTCGTGTTATTCGCACCGGCCCGCCCTCGGCACATACTGAAGATGCCTATCGGTTATCCATTGACGAATTACCGCCAGCAAAATTACAAAAAAATAAACTTCAGTTTGTACTGCATTATTCCATACCTGTTTTTATTCAACCAACGGCACAGGCTGAAACCCAGGCAAAATTGCAATGGACATTACAGCAACTTGACGGCAAAAAATTTCTTGAAGTCAGAAATCAGGGAAATGGTCATGCGCAATTATCAGCGGCAACCTTTATAAACCATAATGGCGCGAAAAAAGTCATTACGCCGGGACTATTAGGCTACGTTCTTCCGGGCTCAACAATGCGGTGGATATTATCCCCGTCCGCCAGTGATACCCATTATGGCGGTAAAGTTGAAGTAACAATTAATGGCCAAAAAACAGTACAAGATCTCTAAGAGATCCTGGCTTCTGGTAAATTGTTGCTTACTCAATGGAGCATTATTATCTGGAATGGTTTCAGCTTACGCGGACAATAATAACCAGACAAACAGTGGAATTATTGGTGACGCAACACCTCTTGCGGGCATCGATTTATATCTCGACGTGACCCTGAATGGAAACCCTGTCGGATTGGTTCATTTTGGCTATGAGAATGAAAAACTCTATGCTGGCGCAAATACCCTACGACAATTGGGTTTTCGCTTACCGCAAAATACAGCTGCAACCGTCGGTCTGAACGATATTGCCCAACTGAGCATTGACTACAACGTCGAACAACAAACTCTGGCACTCACTATGCCGCTCAGTTCCCTTGATCTTGTCACCACACAGGTGGACCCGACCGGAGAGGCAACACCAATAGCATCAAACTCACGTGGGGCGTTACTCAATTACGATGTCTATGCTCAGCAGGGAGATGAAAGCAGCGCCAACACATTTAGCGAGTTTCGCGCGTTTAATGGCTTAGGGGTGTTCAGCACAACCCAACTGACGCAATATTCCACCGCGCCCAACGCAGATAATGCCTTCTACCGTATGGACACCCGTTGGCGCACGTCATTTCCGGATAATATGTTGGCAATAAACGTTGGCGATACCCTGACAAGCTCGCTCACCTGGTCCCGACCGACCCGTATTGGCGGCATCCAGATAGGAACCGATTTTGGTTTACAGCCGTATATGCCAACCACCCCGCTTCCCTCCTATCTTGGTTCTGCCACGCTTCCTTCAAACGTTGAGTTGTACGTCAATGGCGTTAAGTACTACAACGGGGAGGTGCCGGCCGGAAGTTTTCAAATCAACACCATGCCGAATATCAGTGGCGCAGGGACCGGCCAGGTGATGATGACCGACGCGCTGGGCAGAACGACAGTACAAAACTTCTCGTTTTACAACGATCAGCAACTCCTGCGAGAGGGGCTAACAGCCTGGTCAGCGGAATTCGGTGCAGTAAGAGAGAATTACGGTTACGCCTCATTTGATTATGCCAGCGCCCCTGTGTTTAGCGGGACCTGGCGTCGGGGATTCAGTAACACCTTTACTGCAGGTACGCACGCGGAAACCAGCGATGGGCTGATCAACGCAGGTTTCAGCAATGACTGGGTTCCCGGTCCGCGCAGCGGCACAGTGTCCACCGCATTGGCAGCCAGTACGGACTCAGGGAAAAGCGGATTTTTGTACAGTGTCGGTTACCGTTGGTCAGGTGAACAGTTTAATTTCAGCACCAGCACAACGGCGACGTCGGGTGACTACCGTGATGTCGCAACCCATTATGGTGAGCCGCCGCCCTCGCTGAGCAGCAATACGGTGATAGGTTATGCAATGCCGTCTGCCGGCAACGTCAGCCTGAGCTACCTGCAGTTTCGCTATCCGCACGATAGCGCGGTGCGCTACGCCAACGCCAGTTGGTTCAACTCCGTCACCGATAACGTCTCACTCAATGCCGGCTTTAACCAGAATATTGACGACACCCGCGATCGCAGCGTTTACCTGATGGTGACGGTCACCACCAGCGGTAATCTGAGCGCCAGCAGCACCGTACAACGTACCAATAATGAAACCGGCTACCAGATCAATGCCAGCCAAACGCCACCGGGTGACGGCGGCTGGGGATGGAACGTTGCAGCCAGCCAGCAAGCTTCCCGGCAAAGCGGCCAGGGGGAAGTTGGATATTTGGGCCGTTTCGGAAAAGCCTACACCGGATTTAGTCGCCTACCCGACAACCACTACGGTTATGCTGGCGCGACCGGCGCCCTTGTTGCGATGGGGGGAGGTTTGTTCGCGGCTCGGGAAATCAACAATGGTTTTGCCGTCGTATCTACAGACGGCATTCCGGACGTGCCCGTCAAGCTACAAAATAACCTTGTCGGTCGCACCGACGATCAGGGTCTGCTGCTGGTCACATCACTCAACAGCTATCAAAACAATCAAATCAGTATTGACCCTATGGATCTACCCGCCAATATGCGGATCGCCCGTGTTGAAGCCAATGCAACACCGGCGGATCGTTCCGGAACCCTGGTCAGTTTTGGTATCACTCCCGTACGCGCCGCGCAGGTTACTCTCGTTAACGAACAGGGTAAGGCCATTTCTGAAGGCAGCATGGCATATATCACTAACGGCACCGGCCAGTCATCCGTGGTCGGATTCGATGGTATGGCCTGGTTCGACACCCTGGAACAGCACAACAGATTACGCGTTGACACAGATACCGGTAGCTGTGGCGCACAATTCGATTATCCCGCCAATGCAAAGGGGATCGTACAGATAGGCCCGCTGGAATGTCGGTCACAATAGCAGGAGTTCATTCATGAGATTAAGACAGTTACTGTTTATCGCAGCACTCCTACTCTGTCCAGGGATAAGCCATGCGGTAACCTGCTCCGTAAGTAACGTCCAACCCATTAGTTTTGGTGCAGTGGACCCGTTGTCATCATCAGGCGCAACGACCTCAATGACCTTTACCTGGACTTGTGCAAAAGAAGTGACCGACGTACTGGCGGGGATTAACCTCTGTTTTAATATTGGCGCATCGGCCGTCAGCGGTCAGGTGGCAACACGGAATATGTCGTTAAGCGGAACACCTGCCAGAACGTTAAGCTATCAGCTATATCAGGACGCCGGGCACAGTAAGATCTGGGGGAGTCAGTATCAGAGCGGCACCACGTTTCCCATGGTACAACTTAACTTGCTCAATTTGATCCCAGTGACCGGTTCGCTGACCGTATCCGCTCAGCTCGTCACTCCGCAAACCTCTGCGGTCCCCGGAAGTTATCAGGACAGCTATACGGCAGCCACGGCGCTTATCACCCTCAACCCTGGATTAGTTATTCCGCCTTCCACGTGTGGTGATACCGTTGCCGCCAGACTCCCCTTCACCGTATCAGCCACTGTCAGCAAACAGTGCAATATCACATCGGCCACTAACATTAGTTTTACCCCGGTGAAGGCAACTCAGCGCAATGCGACAGCATCAAATACCATCGGGGTGGCATGCACCAATAACACCCCTTATACCATTGGGCTACAACCCTCCAACGGCAATACTGCAGGCAGCGGTGTGATGAGCGGAACGGGGGCTAACAGCGATAAAGTCCCTTATCAACTCAGCTCAACGCCAGGACCTTCCGGTACCGTGTGGGGCAACACCTCGCTCAATACCGTTACAGGCACTGGCACCGGTTCTGCTACGCCGTATTCAGTGTATGCCACCGTTCCCAGTGCAAACTATACGCCCGACAACTATGCGGACACCGTCACCATCTCAGTGACTTACTGACGCGCCGCTAAAATGCAATCAAGAAAACACAAATAATTATCATATTGTTTACTTTTAGAGGTACATCATAAATCTGACAAATAGTCATTCTCATGTGCCATGCATATTAAATGCCCGAATCGCTATTTGATCGCAAACATTCGCAAAATCAATAGATAATTATTCACTTAACGCTTAATTCACATGCTTTTTACATGGCTATTGGGAGGGTGGAGGACAGGCCGTTTCTTGAAAAAAATGTTAAATTTAAGTTTATATGGTGAGATCCACTGTATACCACGGCCAAATTAAGAACATATTACTTTTATAACTAAGGTTTATCATGGATAAGTTATCTTACGCTTCAGATAGCAGCACATCTGCCTGGAATACCTACCTGCAACAAATCGAGCGTGTGGCCCCTTACCTGGGCGAACTTTCCCATTGGGTGGATACCCTGCGCCACCCGAAACGCGCGCTAATTGTCGATATTCCGGTGCAGATGGATGACGGCACTATTCGCCATTTCGAAGGATATCGTGTACAGCACAACCTCTCCCGCGGCCCGGGAAAAGGCGGTGTGCGTTATCATCCTGATGTTGATCTTAATGAAGTGATGGCCCTTTCCGCCTGGATGACCATCAAATGTGCCGCACTGAACCTGCCGTACGGCGGTGCCAAAGGTGGCGTTCGCGTCGACCCATTCTCGCTGTCTGAAGGTGAACTGGAGCGTTTGACCCGCCGCTATACCAGCGAAATCGGCATTATCATTGGGCCGCAAAAAGATATTCCTGCGCCGGATGTCGGCACCAACGGCAAAGTGATGGCATGGATGATGGATACCTACTCCATGAACCACGGCACCACCGTAACCAGCGTGGTCACCGGTAAACCTATCCACCTTGGCGGTTCGTTGGGTCGTGATAAAGCAACGGGTCGTGGCGTGTTCGTCAGCGGTCTGGAAGTGGCTCGTCGTGCCAACATCGACGTCGAAGGCGCACGCGTAGCGGTACAAGGCTTTGGTAATGTCGGCAGTGAAGCGGCTCGCCTGTTCGCCAGTGCTGGCGCACGCGTCGTTGCCATTCAGGATCACACTGCCACCCTGTTTAACACCACCGGGATCGACATGACCGCGTTGACCGCCTGGCAGTTGGAGCACAAACAGATTGCCGGTTTCCCGGGGGCGGAAACGATCGCCAGCGAAGCCTTCTGGAGCGTGGAGATGGATATCCTGATCCCTGCCGCGCTGGAAGGACAGATTACCCGTCAGCGTGCAGAAATACTGACCTGCAAACTGGTGCTTGAGGGCGCTAACGGCCCAACTTACCCGGATGCCGATGATATGCTGGCAAGCCGCGGTATCATCGTGGTACCTGACGTCGTATGTAACGCAGGCGGCGTCACCGTCAGCTACTTCGAATGGGTTCAGGACATGGCCAGCTTCTTCTGGAGCGAAGAAGAGATCAACAATCGCATGGATAAAATCATGACCGATGCGATGGTTCATGTGTGGGAGAAAGCGGCGGAGAAATCCTGCTCATTGCGCACTGCCGCCTATATTGTGGCCTGCGAGCGTATCCTGCTGGCACGTAAAGACCGTGGTATTTATCCGGGATAATACGAAGGCCAATACGCCAACGTTTTTGACCGACGATAAACGCCAGTCGTGAGTTACGCCAATAATGCGGCATTATTTGTGGCATTATTGGCGTGTAGTCGCCTGATTCACCCGCCCCGCTTTCTGCGTTTTACTTACCCAATATCTGCGTATTTTGTTAGCCAATAAACATTAAATTCCGTCGCAGCAACCATAATTTGCGTTAAGAACGCATAGCGATGCATTATTGGCCGCAATGTCTACTACCAATATTACGCCCCGCATATATATTGACGAACTGATTAAAAATCCCGAATAATCGTCGAATTATGGCATTCTGGCTGCAGGGAAAGTTGCCTGACACAGTGCGATTAGATCGGGCCGGGAAAACTCAGCGAATAACCACGTGAGAATATAATGGTCGATCATTCATCTGCTTCTGAGCACAACGATTTTACTCGTTGCCTGTCTCTTTTCGACAGCGCATTTCCACAAATCTTATCCCTGCTGGGTATGCCAGTCCCCACGCAGCTCTCGCCTGATACGTTTTATTATTCACTTGATAAAGCCCGAGAGAAATTGGGCAACTGGAACAGTGTAGCGGCTCGATTTAACTATAACGAGCAGGAAATGGCGAGCTTTCTTGCGGCACTTAGAACCTTGAAAAAATGGCTCGTCAGAAATACAGATGGCCAGCCCGCGGACAGAAATCTGACCATTGCCGCGTTGCGTCTTTTGTGGCAGCTCGAATATTTGCGAGAAAAACAACCTCAATTAACTTATTCAACGACGCTGCATAACGAAGGCGAAGAAAAGCAGTTACGTAGTTTGCAGCAGGTACGGGCATTAGAGTTGACCATTCGTAGTTTAATTAATGAAGCGTACAATAACCAACAAGCTCTACTTGAGCACCTAAACAAATTATTTGGTCAGGAACGGGTAAACAAATGGCTGAACGTTGCCGATCGTGATGACGTATTGAGTGGGACCCTTTTCAGTGAACTCGCCTCACTGTTTATTGATAAAAACGAATATCCCATCCACTATTCTCCACTTTATCAATATACCCCGTTGCTCAGCTTTGTTAATGATAAACGTACAACACTGAACACCTTTCTTGACGATATTCGCGTAATTCGCAACCGTCTTGCACATCATAAGCGGGTAACCTCCGTCCAAACAACATTGGTGAATTACTATTACCGAGAAATTACTGAGCCGGTACAGGAGGCCTTCGATGAAGGCCGCGTAAAAGTTAACCCTGATCGCTTTTTTGATGACAGCAATGCTGAGGTTGCTCGCTATTTCGAACGGACCAGCCAAAAGATTGAAGATCTCGGCGGTGACGTTCAGGAAATAAAAGATAATCTGGTGGCTCAGGCTCAAGATCTTGAGGTAATCAAAACGCGTACGGACATCATTCGCAAGTATGTAGTCTGGGTGCTGGGCGGTATCGCTGTCCTTATTGTTGGCTCGGTACTGACTTTTGGAACTTCAACCAAGACGCTGGTGAATACGGAGTCCATCCGTAGCGATCTCGGGGAAGTGGGTAAAACGGTTGCCGGTGCGAAAAAAGAAACCAGTAACGATCCGCGTAAAGAACTGGCGAATATCGGCATTGCCTGGGATGAAAAAAATCTTCGCGCCGCTATCGACCGCGGTGATACCCAGGTTGTCAATTTGTTTCTTGCCGGAGGCATGCGCTGGAAACTGTATTATGCCGAAGCCGCATTACAGGAAGATCGCCAGGAAACGTTGAATGCCCTATTACAATCAGCATCGTTGATGGATGAAAAAAACGGTTGTCTCAGAATGGCCGGTAAATTACGTCAGCATGCGAACCACAACAATGGCACGCTGACCCCCATACAGATTCGTTATTTAAAAACATTCTGTTCTTCTGCCAGGGATGTTCAGGGTATTAAAGCAGAACTGGACAGCGCGCTTAATTTTGAGAAAGCCCAGAAGAAAGCTTACGATGAAGAAATGGCCAAAAATGAACCTGCGGGTCGCTGTGAACGCCGTTTGATGGCCGATAATGCGCGTGACTTACTGGCTGACGCGGCGCAGTTTTCACTGCAAAGACCTACCACCTATTCACTCCACGATGTGTTATTGAAAGAACTGAATACGCGTCTGATGTTCGGCACGCTCAACGGGGCTGAGTTAAAAAGCCTGGTTAAGAACTACTGCGTAAAACAAGAAAACCATGAACCCAATATTGCGATTGACGATAACTGGAGTCGCTCACAACGGGTCATTTATAACGTAGTCAAATAATGAGCGATACACCAACACATTCATCGACAGAGAATTATATGTTCGCATTCAACAATGCATGGCCGCAGTTTACTTTCGAGCTCAATCCGTCGCAGCGTGATGCACCGGCAGGCAGCCTGCTGATCGGATTGGGCGACGGCAATGATACGGAAAGCCATAAGGGTGTCGCGCTCAATAATAAAGGATACCGTGCAGGTCACTACAATTCGGTGAGTGAACTGGTGGCAAATGCCGACGATCGTCAATGGACTATATGGCGCAGCAAACTCTCAAGTGTCCAGGGAATACAACGAATCGTTATCGAAGATTTCTCTCTGGATACCTGTTTTACGCTATTGCTGTTTTTGAACCATCTCGATGCCGCTGGTTCGCTGTCGCTATCAACACATCCGTGGCTGGAATACGTCACCGCATGGGAAAGCGGTATTTACCTGGACGGTGATGATACGACGCGTTCTGCCGCGTGCTTGTTATCCGCACTCGCGCATAGCAGCCTGTGCGAACAACCCATGAATGATACTGCCGTTGTTCGCCACAACATGTTGGCCTGCCTGCGCCTGTTGAGCTATATGATAATAGCCAACCCCGACCCCACCGCAGGCATTATGCCCATGCACACGCAATGTTATGCAAGTGCGGTCGCAAGTCTGGCGTATGAGCAACAGATTTACCAACACGTTCTCAAGCGTTCGGTGACCTGCCAGCTCCTGCTGGACCTCGGCACAGGCCGGCGGCAAACGGTGGTTGATGCACTGTTTATCACCGAAACGCTCCCTTCCGGGATGCTGAAAATTCTCGCGCGCTGCGATAAAGAACGCAGTTGGACGCACAATGGATTTGGGTTGCTGGCCATTTATCGCCCGCGAGAAGTGGGCACAGGCAATGATATCGTTATTTCGCTCAACCCCATTCAGGGGACGCGCCTTGATGTCCTGTGGTCCGCTCTGGAACAACGTGAAGAGGCGGCATGGCAAGGGTTACGCCCGCACGATACGCCGCGTTTTCTCGAAAGCTATCGCCTGGCCGGAAGCGATAAATTAATCCCAGGAGCACCGAACCAACCCTGGTACGACGATCAAGGCAGAATGACGCTCATTGCGGCACCGAAGCAGCTTGCGCCCGGAGAACCCGGCTCGAAACTGACCTGGCAACAAGACGTTTTGCCCGCAATCTGGGAAAATTATTTTACCCGTTACCTTGATAACGCCATTGTGCCAATAGCTTTACCCGAACTGGATTGCCGCACAAAGGGTAAATGCATTCGTGTCTATCAACATCGCATCCCGGAGGGCGGTGATATTACGATAGTGCCGCTGATGCGTATGATCGATACCCCCACCTTCCATGCCTGGCTGGCAGCACAGAGCGATAGCACGCGCGTCGTCCGGAGTCCTGCGGATCTGCCCCCCACCAGTGAGTACAGCAGCCAGTGGTACAGCAATATTCTGGTCGTCGCTCACCGTCATGGCGTCACGTTCTTCTGTCGCGAAGAAGAGGATAAACATCTGGCGATACTGATTAAAGCGGCCAGTTCCGTCGCGGATGTCAGCCATGAGTATGAAGATTTTCTGGCGAACTCTGGCCAACAGATTGAACAGTGGCTCAAGGATCTGCTCGAATCGCAGCAAATGCACAACCGAAAGGGAAAAATTCGTCGTCTATCTGACTGGTCCGAAATGATGCTGGAAACCAAGGCCCGGGCGCTAAAAGCCATGAATAAAGGTGCTTTAGTCGGCAACGATGCCCTACATAACCAGCTGAGTGACGATCTCTCGCGGCAGTGGGGATTGTCTGAGCAACGCCAGGAGCTCATGGCGCAGATAGAGCAATTGGATCAGCTCATGCGCCAGGCGATTAGTCAGCGTCAGGAAAAACGTCAACGTATTTACGGCGCCCTGTTTTCCGCTTTAGCACTCGGCGCGGCGGCTAACCATATTTGGGAACCGATTAAAGAGATAAAAACAACAAACCTTTATGAATGGCAACTCATGCTATTCAAAGAGCAGCCAGCCCCGGCAATGGATAAATTACAGGCGATTGCTGCAGATGCCGCACGATATGAAGTCTATACCCTGGCTATTCTGCTCATTTTTGGTTTTATTGGTTTTATCTTGTTCTGGTTTTTCGATTTTAATGGCAAAGAAGAGTAAGGAATAACGTTTTATTCACGATGCCGTTAGCATAAACCTTGCCGCATCTCTCACTTCCGCTGTTTTATGCACCAATACGTTTCAATACGGAACATCACCAGATGCTAACGTTCCGTATTGAAACGCCAATCACATCAATTTTCTTTTGACTACCCGTGTGCAAAATTACCTTATCGGCAGCGAGAGGTCGCCGTGGCGCTGTACAAACCGATACCCTACATCAGATGTCTGCCTGATATGTGCAGCCATCTCAGGACTGTCTGCGGAGCATAAACAATGAAAAAATTGATCAACCGTGTTGAAGACGTACTGAACGAACAACTCGCCGGGCTGGCAAAAGCCTACCCTTCTCTGGCACTGCATCAGGACCCGGTGTATGTCACTCGCGCGGATGCGCCAGTGATGGGCAAAGTGGCACTGCTTTCCGGTGGCGGTAGCGGCCATGAACCAATGCACTGCGGCTACATTGGCCAGGGTATGCTCTCCGGCGCCTGTCCAGGTGAAATTTTCACCTCGCCAACGCCGGATAAAATGTTTGAATGCGCCATGCAAATTGACGGCGGCGAAGGTGTACTGCTGATAATCAAAAATTACACCGGCGACATTCTTAACTTCGAAACGGCAACCGAGTTGCTGCATGAAAGCGGCGTCAAAGTCACCACGATGGTCGTGGATGATGACGTGGCGGTGAAAGACAGTCTGTACACAGCCGGTCGTCGCGGTGTGGCAAATACGGTATTGATTGAAAAACTGGTCGGTGCGGCCGCAGAACGTGGAGACTCACTGGATGCCTGCGCAGCGCTGGGACGCCAGTTAAACAACCAGGGTCATTCCATCGGGATTGCCATTGGCGCCTGTACCGTGCCGGCGGCCGGTCAACCGTCATTCACCCTGCAGGACAACGAAATGGAGTTTGGCGTCGGTATCCACGGCGAACCCGGCATTGACCGCCGTCCATTCTCTTCGCTTGATCAAACGGTGGATGAAATGTTTGACACCCTGCTGGAAAACGGCCACTACAGTCGTACGCTGCGTCACTGGGATCACCTTCAGGGCGCCTGGCAGGAAGGGAAAGAAAGCAAACGCGCGCTACAGAGCGGCGATCGCGTGATTGCGCTGGTCAATAATCTCGGTGCGACACCGCTGTCTGAACTCTTCGGCGTGTATAACCGCCTTGAAAGCCGTTGTCAGGATGCCGGTATTGTCATCGAGCGTAACCTGATTGGCTCTTACTGCACCTCTCTGGATATGACCGGTTTCTCAATCACCCTGCTACAAGTGGATGACGAAACGCTGAGCTTATGGGATGCACCGGTTCACACCCCTGCACTCAACTGGGGTAAATAAGGAGATTCATGATGTCCCTCACCAGAACACAAATTGTTAACTGGCTCTATCGCTGCGGCGAAATATTCACCACCGAAAGCGATTTTCTTACCGGCCTTGACCGGGAAATCGGCGATGCCGACCACGGTCTGAATATGCACCGCGGCTTCAGTAAAGTGGTCGAAAAGCTCCCGTCTATTGCGGATAAAGACATCGGTTTTATTCTGAAAAATACCGGGATGGTGCTGCTCTCAAGCGTCGGTGGTGCCAGTGGCCCGCTGTTCGGCACCTTTTTCATCCGCGCGGCGCAGGTCACTCAGGCCCATCAAAGCCTGACGGTTGACGAGTTGTATCAAATGATGCGTGATGGCGCGGAAGGTGTCATTAGTCGTGGTAAAGCCGAACCGGGTGACAAAACTATGTGCGACGTTTGGGTACCCGTCGTCGAATCTTTGCGCCAGTCCAGCGAACAAAAGCTGAGCGTACAGGCCGCACTGGAGGAGGCAAGCGCCCAGGCAGAAACTGCGGCGCAAAGTACCATCACGATGCAGGCGCGCAAAGGCCGCGCCAGTTACCTTGGTGAGCGCAGCATTGGGCATCAGGACCCCGGCGCAACGTCCGTTATGTTTATGATGCAAATGTTGGCGCAGGCTTCCAGAGAGTAAGGATAAAACGATGGTAAACCTGGTTATTGTGTCTCACAGCGCCCAACTGGGCGAAGGCGTCGGTGCGTTAGCCCGACAGATGTTAATGGGTGA
The DNA here is from genome assembly GCF_028069775.1 of Citrobacter sp. Igbk 17. Lineage (NCBI taxonomy): Bacteria > Pseudomonadati > Pseudomonadota > Gammaproteobacteria > Enterobacterales > Enterobacteriaceae > Citrobacter > Citrobacter sp. Igbk 17. Next base: position 106,745 of record NZ_JANEWI010000006.1, read on the forward strand.
TGGTTGTAAACTCGCTATTGCCGCAGGCATTGACGATCCTGAGAACCCCATTGGCACCGACCCCATCAAAGTGATGGAGGCCATTGAGTCAGTGGCAGACACGGATCACGTGCTGGTGATGATGGATATCGGCAGCGCGCTACTGAGTGCGGAAACCGCGTTGGATCTGCTCGACCCGACAATCGCCGCCAAGGTGCGTCTGTGCGCAGCCCCGCTGGTTGAAGGTACGCTGGCGGCAACCGTCAGTGCTGCGGCGGGCGCTGATATCGATCGGGTCATCAATGATGCCATGAATGCCCTCGACGCCAAGCGTGAGCAACTGGGTTTACCTTCGTCGCCTGTCGCGAAGACCGCACCTGCTGAATTGTCACCCGACGCTGATGCCCATTCGGTTGCCGTGACCGTAAAAAACCCCAACGGTATACATGTTCGCCCGGCATCACGGCTGGTCTCCACATTGTCTGGCTTTAATGCCGACATGTGGCTGGAAAAAAACGGCAAGTGCGTCGTCCCTGACAGCCTGAATCAGATAGCGCTGCTGCAGGTGCGTTGTAATGACACGCTGCGCCTGATTGCCAAAGGTGAACAGGCAGACGCGGCGCTGGCTGCGTTTAAAAAACTGGCGGCTGAGAATTTTGGCGAGTCCGTCGAAGAAGCATGCACTGAAAGTATCTCAGTACCGGTGCCTGCGCTGGCAACGGGCACGGCCTTTTGCTATACGCCGTTCTCACCGGAAGTCACTCATCGCCCCGCTACGAATGTGCAGGACGAGCAGCAGCGGCTAAAAGCGGCCATTCAACGCACACTCGACGACCTGAGTGATTTAACCGCGCTGGCAGAGGAGAAATATTCCGCTGATATCGCCGCCATTTTCTCTGGTCATCACACGCTGCTCGACGATCCTGAGCTTTTCGATATGGCCTGTGATTTGATGCGCGAAGAACAGTGTAGCGCAGCCTATGCCTGGCATAACGTACTGAGCGATCTGAGTCAGCAGTATCTGCAACTCGATGATCCTTATTTACAGGCGCGATACATTGATATTGAGGATTTGCTGTCCCGTACGCTGCAACATTTATCCGGCGAAAGTGCACATATCCCCGCGTTTATTCGACCGACCATCCTGGTCGCCGATGTCATCTATCCGTCTACCGTGCTGCAACTCGACCCGCTCACGATTAAAGGGATCTGCCTGCGAGCCGGTAGTGAAGCCTCCCACTCGGCGATTATCGCCCGCGAGATGGGCTTGTGCTGGGTATGCCAACAAGGCGAAACCCTCGATGCTATCAAGATGGGTGACGCTCTGACTCTGGACGGTGCAGCAAATCGGGTGATCCTCGCAGTCTGATACCCACAGCCCACCCGTTATCTGTAAAAGGTGGGCTATTTCACTTCCTCCGTCAGGAAATGTCTGTTTAATCGCAAAATGGGGGGCGGATCACGCGCAACGGTCGATCCTGAACTAAGGTTTTCTCATGGTAAATGCCGCAGCTTCGGCACGCCGCTAAGGAGATTAACCAATGATAACGCCCGCCATTCGCCATCCAGGCCTGCTGTCAGTGGCGATAAAACTGACGCTCGCAAGCACCTTTTTTGCTCTGGCCTCTTTTACTGCGCACGCTGAGGATTCACCTGCCGCTACGCCTTCTCCTCCTGATATTCTGCTTGGTCCGTTGTTCAATGATGTACAGACAGCAAAGCTATTTCCCGATCAGAAAACCTTTGCCGACGCAGTGCCCAACAGCGATCCGCTGATGATCCTTGCCGATTATCGGATGCAGAAAAATCAGTCCGGCTTTGATTTACGCCATTTTGTGGAAGTGAATTTCACGTTGCCAAAAGAGGGTGAGAAATACGTACCCCCGGCCGGGCAATCACTCCGCGAGCACATTGACGGACTGTGGCCGGTACTCACTCGCTCAACCACCGATGTCGAAAAATGGGACTCTCTGCTGCCGCTACCAGAACCCTATGTAGTGCCGGGTGGGCGTTTTCGTGAGATTTATTACTGGGATAGCTATTTTACCATGCTGGGGCTGGCCGAGAGCGATCGCTGGGACAAGGTCTCTGATATGGTGGCCAACTTCGCTTATGAGATTGATTCGTGGGGGCACATTCCTAACGGCAACCGAAGCTACTACCTGAGTCGTTCGCAGCCGCCGTTCTTTGCCTTTATGGTTGAACTGCTGGCGCAGCATGACGGTAACGACGCGCTGAAAAAATATCTCCCGCAGATGCAAAAAGAATACAGCTACTGGATGGAAGGAAGCGAAGCACTTCAGCCCGGTCAACAGCATAAACGTGTGGTCAAGCTGGCTGATGGCACCCTTTTAAACCGCTACTGGGATGACCGCGATACGCCAAGACCTGAATCCTGGGTTGAAGATATTGCCACCGCGAAGAGCAACCCGAACCGCCCTGCCACTGAAATTTATCGCGACCTGCGCTCAGCCGCCGCATCTGGCTGGGACTTTAGTTCGCGCTGGATGGATAACCCCAACCAGCTCAGTACCCTGCGCACCACCAGCATCGTGCCTGTCGATCTCAATGCATTGTTATACAAGATGGAGAAAATGATCGCTCTCGCCAGCAAAGCCGCAGGTGACGATGCCAAAGCAGCGCAGTACGAGGGCTTTGCCAATGCCCGCCAAAAAGGGATTGAAACCTGGTTGTGGAATGACAAAGAAGGCTGGTATGCCGACTATGATCTGAAGAGCCACAAAGTCCGTAATCAGTTAACTGCCGCCGCGCTGTTCCCCTTATTTGTGAATGCGGCAGCGAAAGATCGCGCCAGCAAGGTGGCAGCAGCAACTCAGGCGCATCTGTTGCAACCTGGCGGACTCGCCACCACGTCGGTGAAAAGCGGCCAGCAGTGGGATGCCCCTAACGGCTGGGCCCCATTACAGTGGGTCGCCGCATCGGGATTACAGAACTATGGCCAAAATGATGTCGCCATGGATGTCACCTGGCGATTCCTCACCAATGTGCAACACACTTACGATCGTGAGAAAAAACTGGTTGAGAAGTATGACGTGAGCAGCACAGGAACCGGTGGCGGTGGTGGCGAATACCCGCTACAGGATGGTTTCGGCTGGACCAACGGCGTAACGTTAAAAATGCTCGACCTGATATGTGCGAAAGATAAACCCTGCGACAGCGTACCGGCAACGCGCCCCGCCCCCGCCAGTAACACGCCTTCCGAGGCCAAAAAGCAGACTCAACCGACGTCCTAATCTTCTCGGGTGTCTTAAGCGTCCTCTAAATCCGCGCCTGGTCGCGGATTTTTTGGTGCCATAAATCTCCATTTCAGGTGTATCCATTGCATCTAGCCCTTATGGGGTAGCCCCTGTTTTCATCCGTGTGAAATTGATTCTGAACATGTTTTTATTCGCTGTATATGTAAATATATAGCGATTTTATCACTGTTCAGGATCAACATAATGCCACTGACAAGAAGGATGTTTGCCCAACTCGTGGCATCTGCGCTGCTGTTACGCCATTTTCCGGCCCTTGCCCAAACACCGCTTACCGTTGCGGTCGGTTCTCCGCCGTCACCCAACGCAATCCAGCGCGTCGTCAGTGCCGGAGCACCTGCCGATATGCTATTGCTGGCCGTCGCACCGGAAAAACTGGTGGGATTTTCATCCTTTGATTTTTCTCACCAGGCCGCAGTGCCATTCCATCATGACATTTTGGCGTTACCGAAGTTGGGAAGACTGGCAGGACGCGCCAGCACCCTGTCACTGGAGGCCTTGTTAGCACTGAAACCCGATCTGGTGGTGGACTGCGGCAATGCTGATGAAACCTGGCTTTCTCAAGCCCGGCAGGTCAACGCGCAAACGCGCGTTCCGTGGCTGCTGATTAACGGCGAGCTCCGACAAACCCCGGCACAACTGCAAGCCGCAGGGGCCGCGCTGGGTATGGCAACACGGGCCTCTGCACAGGCCGCACTGGCCCGTCGGTTTATTGATGACGCAGATGCGTTTTCGCACTCCCCCGCAGCAAAACTGCGCTTTTATGCCGCACGCGGTGCCAGAGGGCTGGAAACCGGTTTGCAGGGTTCACTACATACCGAGGCACCAGAGTTACTGGGATTACACAATGTCGCGCAAATCCCGGGACGACATGGATTGACCCAGGTATCCATGGAAAATCTGTTGAGCTGGCAGCCCGAAATTATTCTGGTTCAGGATGCAGTTACCGCACAGTACCTGCGAGAAGATCCCGTCTGGCAAGGGGTCAAAGCCGTTGCTGAGCAACGTATTCTGTTTCTCAGCGGACTGCCGTTTGGCTGGCTGGACGCCCCGCCGGGCATCAACCGGTTACTCGGATTACGTCGCCTGCACGCCTGGCTTGACCCCAAAATTGAAATCCACTTTAAGACCGATATGCAGCGCTACGCAGAGTTGTTCTGGCACACCTCATTAAGCGATGCACAGTTTCAGAGGCTGGTGACACGCTGATGAGAATAACAACGCTGAGTGTCCTGATGATCGCAGCCATTGCCGCGTGCGTCATCGTCGCAACGGTTTCAGGTGCATACCGCCTGGATGCCCAGCAGGTGATGAACCTCATTGCTGGCCATCCAGGCGTGCCGTCCCAGGACAAAATCGTCTTCTGGCAGATTCGATTGCCGCGCATTCTGGCTGCATTGCTGCTGGGCGCGGCACTGGCGGGCGCAGGGACCACTTATCAGGGTATGTTCCGTAACCCACTGGTGTCGCCGGATATTCTCGGCGTGGCGGCCGGAGCGGGTTTAGGGGCCTGTACCGCCATCCTGCTGGGTTTACCGATCCTGTTTATTCAACTGTATGCGTTTGTCGGCGGCCTGTTCGTGGTAGCGGGCGTGTGGCTCATTACCCAGCGGGTAAAACGCCACGATCCGGTACTCACCCTTGTACTGGTCGGCATTGCGTTGGGTACGGTGTGCGGTGCAGGGATTTCGCTCATCAAAACGCTGGCTGACCCGTATACCCAGCTACCGTCGATTACCTTCTGGCTACTCGGTGGTTTGTCGACCATCACCGCCCATGACCTGTGGTTGTCCGCACCGCTGATTGTGGCCGGTTTGGTGCCGCTGTTGCTGCTACGCTGGCGTATGAATTTGCTCACCCTCTCGGATGATGAAGCCCGTTCTCTGGGTATCAACGTATCCCGGCTACGGCTCTGGCTGATTATCTGCGCCACGCTTATCACCGCCTGTACTGTGGCGATTGCCGGAATTATTGGCTGGATTGGGCTGGTGGTGCCACACATAGGCAGACTGCTTTGTGGGAACAACCACCAACGGCTACTGCCCGTTTCAATGGGGATCGGCGCTATTTTACTGCTGCTGACAGATACCCTTGCCCGTACCCTGACCAGCACGGAAATCCCGCTGGGGATCCTGACCGCGTTTATTGGTGCCCCCTTCTTCCTGTTGCTTCTGCTCCGGGGAGGCCGACAATGACGCTGCTGACCGTACAACATGCGTCTCTCGGCTACCATTCCCGACACCCTGTATTGCGCGATGTCTCGTTTAGCGTCGCACCAGGGTCAATCTGTTGCCTGATTGGCGCCAATGGCAGCGGGAAAACCACCCTGATGCGTACCATTCTTGGCGTTCTTCAACCGCTTGCTGGCCACATTACGCTTGATGGTATCGCGGTGAATCATCTCAGCGACCGTGAACGCGCCGCCGCCATCGCCTGGGTTCCTCAGGCACATGACGGTGCGTTTGCCTTCACGGCTCTGGATATGGTGATGATGGGACTGGCCCCGCAAATGGCGGCATTTGCCGTTCCCGGCATCAAAGAGCGCGATATCGCCCTTGAACAACTGGACGTGCTGGCAATCCCACATCTCGCGCCCCGGCGCTGGAACACACTCAGCGGTGGTGAACGTCAACTGGTGTTGATTGCCCGTGCGCTGGCACAACGTCCACGTCTTTTACTGCTGGATGAACCCGCTTCCAGCCTCGATTTTGGTCACCAGATCCGACTGCTCGACACACTGGTCACGCTAAAAGATTCTGGCATGGCGCTGCTGATGTCGACCCACCATCCGTTGCATGCGCGTGCCATTGCCGACAGCGTGGTGCGCGTCGAGCCAGACGGTCTGGTGTCACAGGGGGGGCCTGAACACCAACTGGCTGCTGAACGTCTGGCCACCCTGTATCGGGTCACCCCCTCACAAATAGCCCATCACCTCTTTGGCTCACACGATTAAGGAATCACGATGCTCATTGACGACATTGATTTTGCCGACCTGTACCGCAAACAGTTACTTCTGGCGAAGCGAACCGAGAAAAAACCAGAGCACTGGGACAAACGCGCGGAAAAAATGGCAGAGAATTGCGCCTCATTAACCGACAGCTACCTGCTCCAGTTATTGAGCAAGATTGACCTGAAAGGTGCTGAATCACTGTTTGATATGGGTTGCGGACCCGGTACGGTTGCGCTGGCGCTGGCCAAAAAAATGCCGATCGTTTACGGCGTAGACTACAGCCAGGGAATGTTGAGCGTTGCCGCTCGCCGTGCCGGGCAGATGGGCGCGCGCCACGTACAGTGGGTGCAGCGCGCATGGGAAGCGCACTGGGACGACCTACCCCAATGTGATATTGCCGTTGCCTCACGTTCGACGCTGGTTGCCGATATGCGCCAGGCCATGACCAAACTGAATAATCAGGCACGGCTACGGGTTTACACCACCCATCTCGTCAGTTCCTCATTTGTATCACCCACGATTCAGCGTGCGTTGGGCCGCGAGGTGATTGAGCTTCCCAACTATATCTATGCACTGAATGTTTTGTATCAGATGGGCATTCACGCACATGTTGATTTTATCCGTGGACCCAACTGCCAGCAGGACAACAGCACCTGGACACGTTTTCTGGAAAACGTGCGCTGGAGCATGGGGGAACTGAGCACAGACGAAATTGAGCGTCTGGAGCACTGGTACCATCAGCAGGACCCTCGCACCATCGCTCCCGCCAGTCGCGACTGGGCGCTTATCTGGTGGGACAGCGTACCGCGGGAGGCGCTGCAATGATCTACTTCTCACAGGCACAAGTCGATGCGCTGCTGCTGGAGGATATTCAGGGCGGCGATTTAACAACCCGCGCGTTGGGTATCGGCGCACAGCCAGGAAGTATGAGTTTTTATCACCGCCAGGGCGGGTGCGTGGGCGGAACCGCTGTTGCCAGACAAATGCTGACATCACTGGGTTTGACCGTTACCGACCTTGTGGTAGATGGCGAACGGGCGAACAGCGGACAGTTACTTCTGCGCGCGCACGGTAACGCGGCGGCACTACACCAGGGCTGGAAAGCGGTACAGAACGTGCTGGAGTGGAGTTGCGGTGTCTCACGCTATCTCGACAATATGCTGAGCATCCTACGCCAACGCTATCCTGATGGCCAGATTGCCTGTACCCGCAAAGCCATTCCCGGCACGCGTTTGTTGGCGACTCAGGCGATCCTTGCCGCCGGAGGCATTATCCACCGGGGCGGGTGCGCCGAAACCGTTCTGCTGTTTGCGAATCATCGCCGCTTTCTTGCCGATCCGAACGACTGGACTGCGGCAATCACGCAACTACGCGCCCATGCGCCAGAAAAAAAGATTGTGGTCGAAGCCGATACCCCCGATGAGGCACTGGCCGCGCTACATGCTGCGCCTGATGTGCTGCAACTCGATAAGTTTACCCCTGAGCAGGCAGCAGACATCGCTCGCCTGGCTCCTTCTCTGGCCCCCCATTGCACGCTGGCGCTGACTGGCGGCATTACCCTCGCCTCACTGGCGAGTTATCTCGACTGTGGCATCAGACTCTTTATCACCTCCGCGCCTTACTACGCCCCACCGGCGGATATCAAAGTCAGCCTGAGCCCGGACGCACGTGGCATATAACATTTATAAATGGACTATAAATAATGAATTTCAACAAAAGTTGTCTTTACACAGCCCTGTCGTTTGCTTTCGCGCAAGGTGCTTTTGCTGGGCAGGAAAGCGAAACCATGACCGTCTGGTCTAGTCCGGCCTCCGCCGCAACCACGACGGTTTTGGGCCAGGAGACGATGCAGCAACTGGATAAACAAAACGTGGCGCAGGCGCTAAGTGTCGTTCCCGGCGTCATGCTACAAAAATCCGGTAACCGTAATGAGCAACAAGTGAAAGTCCGCGGTTTTGACAGCCGTCAGGTCCCGGTCTTTTTCGACGGTGTTCCGGTGTACATTCCCTACGATGGCAACCTTGATTTAGGTCGTTTTCTGACATCCGATATCGCGTCTGTCGAAGTCTCTAAAGGCTACTCATCTTTGCTACAGGGGCCGAACCAGATGGGCGGCGCTATCAACATCACGACCAAAAAGCCCACCATGCCGATTGAGGGCTCTCTGGGGTATCGTCAGGGCTGGAGCCGGAGCAAAGACAATGCCCATGATATGCACGCGTCGTTCGGTGCCAGCAACGATCTCGGCTATATCCAGCTCAGTGGTAGCCAGCTAAAACAGGATTTCCTCGGATTACCTCATGGTGTTGATAACCCGGTAGCGGGCAGCAATGGCAAGATGATTAACTCATCAGCCGATGATAAACGCGGCATCGTGAAACTGGGTTTCACGCCACGCGGCGATGATGAGTATGTTCTGACCTACATTAATCAGGACGGCGAAAAAGATAACCCGCCGTATGCCGGAACCAGCAGCCAGAAATCGCGTTATTGGCAATGGCCGCAATATGATAAAGAAAGTTATTACTATCAGGGCACCACGCATTTGGGCGATCGCTTTACATTGAAAAGCCGCCTGTATCGCGACACCTTTGAAAATACGCTGATGATGTACAATTCCCTTGCCGATCTGAAAAATAAGAAAGGCAGCTACAGCCATTATTCTGACTATAGCGACGGCGCAGGTTTGCAGCTTTCCGCTGATATGCGGGAAAACGACCTGCTCTCTTTCGCCGTGAACTGGAAAGACGATGTTCATCGCGAAAAAGGGGCTCCGAATGCCGCTTATGACCGCTACGAAGATCGCACCTGGTCTGTCGCCAGTGAATATCAATGGGCGGCTGCGGATAATGTCGATGTGGTGGCAGGTATCAGCTACGACTGGCGTGACAGCGTAGAGGGGATGAAGCACGAGAAAAACGGCAGTGTTACCCATTATGATGACAACAACCAGTCCGCCTTTAACTGGCAGGTAATGACCAAATACCACTTTGAAAATTCTGACACATTAGCGCTCTCCTACTCTGACAGAACGCGCTTCCCCACACTGAAAGAACGCTACACCACGTCAAAACCGGCTTATAACCAGATAGCGCTGGTCAACCCGCAGCTAAAACCGGAACGCGCCCGTAGCGTCGATCTCACGTGGAACGGTTCGTTCACCCAGAACTGGGGATTCGAAGCCAGCGTGTATTACAACCGCATTACCGATGCGATTCTGTCCCACAATATTGATGCCGACACGATTCAGAACCAAAACAGTGGTCGGGTGGATTACACCGGCCTGGATGCAGGCGTCAAAGGTAAGGTCTTTGACATGCTGGATGTGGGGCTGAGCTACGGCCTTATCCATGCTGACGTTAAACGCAGCGACATCGGTAAAATTACCGATCTGCCAACACAAACGCTAACCGCCTGGATGACGCTGAAGCCGTGGGACCCACTCAGCATTACGCTGTCCGAAGAAGCCCGCTCTTCAAGCTATAGCAATTCTGATGGCTCACAAAAAGCGGCTGGGTTCGCCATTACCCACCTCCGGGCAGATTACACCCTCGGACATGGCTTTAGCGTTAACGCTTCGGTCAACAACCTGTTTGATACACAGTACGTCTACAGCGAAGGGTTTATCGAAGAAGGTCGAAATTACTGGGCCGGGGTTGAGTATCAGTTCTGACTTAGCGATACAGAGAAACGGCCCCGTTCAGGGTAATGCTGTTCAGTTAACGCCTCAGTTTCAGAAAGTATCGCCTGTGAGGGTAGAAGTTATGAATATGCACTCTCAGAGAAAGGGTTCCGTTCACCTCATGTTCATCGCTTCTCTGAAACGCCGGCTCCTGTGAACGTGCAAGGGAGGCGGCGGTGAGCCTCCCTTGCACGTTCACGGGTATCTGCGCTTCAGAGAAATGACACAACTAAGGTGAACGGAACTCTGAGCAAGAATCACATGTTCACCAGACATGCTTAACTGAACGGCATTACTGCTCGGGGGCCGTTTGATTAATCTCGTCGTACCAGTCGGAAAACACCCAGTACTACAATCGCGCCGACCACGGCCACCAGGAAGCTGTGGAGATTAAACCCACTGACATCGCCGCCGATACCAAACATCGTTGCCAGCCACCCACCGACCACAGCACCGACAATACCGAGAATGCAGGTCAGAATAAACCCGCCGCCATCACGCCCCGGCATAATCAGCTTGGCGATAACCCCCGCAATCAGACCAAAAATAATCCAGGCAATAATTCCCATTTTCAGGCCCTCTTTCCAGTGAACGCACACGCAAGACACTCCTGCGCCAGCACGTTAAGTATAGGCAAGCCATCGCTACCTGCTGTTTGCACTCAGACTTAATTCATTGGCTTGGGTAAAAAATTTCATCCATTTGTATTAAGTTCCGTCTCGCGATGCCGATAACCCAACGATAAGCCAGGTATCCAGGAGTCATTAGGTGTGAGTAACTACAATGAGCAGTTCCTGAAGCAAAACCCGCTCGCAGTATTAGGGGTACTCCGGGACTTAAATTCACAGCAGGTTCCACTGCGTATCTCCTGGTCAGGAGGTCAGTTCATCAGCAAAATTCTAGCTGTCAGCCCGGACGAATTGATCATGGATTTTGGCAGTCAGGAATATGAAAACCAGGCCGTGCAACGCGCCAGCCAGATCTCAATTATCGCCGAAACGCAGGGTGCCAAGGTGGAGTTTACCCTCCCGCAACTGACAAAAGGCGAGTATCAACGATTGCCAGCCTTTATCTCATCGTTGCCACCTTCGCTGTGGTTCGTCCAGCGCCGGGAATACTTCCGCATCGGTGCACCGTTACACCCGCCCTATCACTGCAAGGCGAAAATGCCGGACAACAGTATCCTGCATTTTCGCTTATTCGATTTGTCTCTTGGCGGCATGGGCGCGCTATTAGAAGGGGCTACACCGGAGGGGCTGGTTGAAGGTATGCGCTTCTCGCAGGTTGAACTGAATATGGAACAATGGGGTGTGTACCACGTTGATGCCCAGCTCATCTCGATTACCGAGCGAAAAGTGATCGACGGGAAAAATGAGACCATCACCACTCCCCGCCTGAGCTTTCGTTTTCTCAACGTCGGCCCGGCGGTGGAGCGGAATTTACAGCGGATTATTTTTTCGCTTGAGCGCGAGGCTCGGGAAAAGTCGAATAAAGTACGCGAGTAATATCACGCGCGTTACATCGCATCCAGCGCTCGCTGAAGCTTCCAGATATAACGTGGAGCCTGCGGCGCAGGATGGTTATCGACAACATGTTCAAAAAACTCATCCGCGCTCAGATCGTTGATTTTGCTGATGGCTTTTTTCCTGTCAGAGGAGAACGTCCGCAGCAGCGCCCCGGCACCGTTCGCGTATGACACCACCAGCGCATATTGCATCACCTGTGGGTCTTCAATTCCCGCCAGCGGACCGGTTTCAAGAATGCTCAGATACGCCGCCCCCATGGAGATATTGCGCTCTGGATTTTTCAGCTCACTGGTCGACGGCTCTCCGCTCCATCCCATGCGGCGATAAACGTCCCGCCCGGAGGTGGAGGCTTTAAGCTGCATCAGACCGATGGCATTAGATTTACTGACTGCATTGGGGTTCCCCCCTGATTCAATAGCGATAATCGCCGTAATCAATTGTGGGCTAACGCCCCAGGCCGCGCCGGCTTTTTCACTGATAGGCATCCATTGCATCGCGCGTTTAACCGGAACTTCTGCGTTCCATGGCGGGTTTTTGTAATCCTGTTTTGAACTACAGCCCGCAAGTATTACAACCAAAAAAGCAAACCATCTCAATTTCACGTCATCTATCCTTATAGCCGGAACCTGTCGCTGAGGTGACAACGACATACCTACGCGGCATGATATACATTTGGTTTTAGTTGTAGCAAGGAAATGCCATGTCCCGGTTTCACTTAATTGCCCCGTCGGGCTACTGTATCAACCAGCAGGCTGCATTACGTGGGCTTGCGCGTCTTACTGAGGCCGGTCATCAGGTCGATAACACTGCCGTCATCGCCCGCCGCTGTCAGCGTTTTGCCGGTACCGAAGCCGAGCGTCTGGCGGATGTGAATTCACTCGTTGAGCTAAAAACGCCTGATACTATTGTGATGGCGGTGCGCGGCGGCTACGGTGCGAGCCGTTTGCTGGCAGAGATTGACTGGCAGGCGCTGGCCGTTCGCCAGCAACAGAGCCCACTCCTGCTGTGTGGTCACAGCGATTTCACGGCTATTCAATGCGGGCTGCTGGCGAAGAGTCATGTCATCTCGTTTAGTGGCCCGATGCTGGCAGCTAACTTCGGTGCCGAGGAAATGAACGCCTTTACCGAGCACCATTTTTGGCAGGCTTTGCGCAATGCCGAATTTACCCTCGACTGGCAAGGCCATGGCCCGGATTGCGCTACCGAAGGCACGCTGTGGGGCGGAAATCTGGCGATGCTCATTTCGCTGATGGGGACGCCGTGGATGCCCGCCATTGAGAACGGTATTCTGGTGCTGGAAGACATCAACGAGCACCCGTTTCGCATCGAGCGCATGCTGCTACAACTTTATCATGCTGGGATCCTCGCCCACCAGAACGCCATCATTCTCGGCAGTTTTAGCGGCAGTGCGCCTAATGATTATGATGCCGGTTACAGTCTTGATTCAGTCTGCGCGTTTTTGCGTGCCAAATTATCGGTTCCACTGTTAAGCGGCCTCGATTTTGGCCATGAACAACGCACCGTCACCTTACCTTTAGGGGCCAAAGCCGTGCTGAAAAATGATAAAAACGGCAGTCAACTCACAATCTCCGGTCATCCGGTGCTTAAATCGTAAAAAAAGCCTGCCTCAGGGCTAAGTAAAACGCTGTTTCTGTCGTTATTATGTTAGGGTTTATTAATACGAAACAGCGTAATTCAGGAGTAACCGAACGTTGGATGCCGCAGCAATCATTAGCCTTTTTATTTTGGGTTCCGTTCTCGTCACCTGCAGTATCTTGCTTAGTTCATTCTCATCACGTCTTGGTATCCCGATTCTGGTGATTTTCCTCGCTATTGGCATGTTAGCGGGCGTGGACGGTGTTGGCGGCATTCCTTTTGATAACTACCCTTTTGCCTACATGGTCAGTAACCTGGCGTTGGCCGTGATCCTGCTTGACGGCGGGATGCGCACTCAGGCCAGCTCCTTTCGTGTTGCGCTAGGCCCGGCATTATCGTTGGCGACCGTGGGCGTGCTGATTACCTCTGGTTTAACCGGCATGATGGCGGCATGGCTGTTTCATCTGGATCTCATCGAAGGACTGCTGATTGGCGCGATTGTCGGCTCAACCGATGCCGCGGCGGTATTTTCCCTGCTCGGCGGTAAAGGACTTAACGAACGTGTGGGCTCGACGCTGGAAATTGAGTCAGGTAGTAATGACCCAATGGCCGTATTTCTGACCATTACGCTTATCGAAATGATCCAGAACCACGAGACCGGTTTAAGCTGGATGTTCGCCGTGCATATTATCCAGCAGTTTGGCTTAGGTATCGCTATCGGTCTCGGCGGTGGGTACCTGCTCCAGCAGATGATTAACCGTATTTCTCTGCCTGCCGGGCTGTATCCGCTGCTGGCCTTAAGCGGTGGGATCCTGATTTTTGCCCTGACTACCGCACTTGAAGGCAGCGGCATTCTGGCGGTTTATCTGTGTGGCTTCCTGCTGGGAAATCGCCCGATCCGCAACCGCTTCGGTATTCTGCAAAACTTTGACGGTCTGGCCTGGCTGGCGCAAATTGCCATGTTCCTGGTGCTGGGATTGCTGGTGACGCCATCCGACCTGTTGCCGATCGCGATTCCGGCGTTGATTTTGTCTGCCTGGATGATTTTCTTCGCGCGTCCGTTGTCGGTGTTCGCCGGATTGCTGCCATTTCGTGGTTTCAATCTGCGTGAGCGCATTTTCATTAGCTGGGTTGGCTTACGCGGTGCGGTACCCATCATCCTTGCCGTCTTCCCGATGATGGCGGGTCTGGAAAATGCGCGTTTGTTCTTTAACGTCGCATTCTTTGTGGTACTGATCTCGCTGCTGTTCCAGGGGACGTCGCTGTCGTGGGCCGCTAAAAAAGCCAAAGTCGTGGTACCTCCTGTTGGCTGGCCAGTTTCACGTATTGGTCTCGATATTCACCCGGATAATCCCTGGGAGCAGTTCGTTTACCAGTTGAGTGCCGATAAATGGTGCGTAGGGGCCGCATTGCGTGACTTGCATATGCCAGAGGAAACGCGTATTGCCGCACTGTTTCGTGACAACGTGCTGTTTCACCCATCAGGCAGTACCCGCCTGCGTGAAGGCGATGTGCTGTGCGTCATTGGTCGCGAACGCGACCTGCCCGCCTTAGGCAAGCTGTTCAGTCAGTCACCGCCGGTGTCGTTAGACCAGCGTTTCTTTGGTGATTTTATTCTCGAAGCCAGCGCGAAATATGCCGATGTGGCACTGATTTATGGTCTGGAAGATGGCACCGAGTATCGTGATAAGCAGCAAACGCTGGGTGAAATTGTTCAGCAACTGTTGGGTGCTGCACCGGTTGTCGGTGACCAGGTGGAATTTGCCGGTATGATCTGGACGGTAGCCGAGAAAGAAGATAATGCCGTGCTGAAAGTGGGTGTCCGCGTGGCAGAAGATGAGGATGAATAACGCAGTTGTTTTGGCCGGGTGGCGGCTGCGCCTTACCCGGCCTACAAATGTACTGCTTCTGTAGGCCTGAAAGCTGCGCGCCGTCAGGCAACTCTACAAAAGTTACATCGTCACTACCGGTACGCGCAGCGCCAGAGAGCACATTAATTCATAGCCCACCGTGCCCGCCGCTGTCGCCACATCGTCGATTTTAATCTCTTTGCCCCACAGTTCCACAGGCGTTCCTATCCCCGCCTGTGGACATGGTGTCAGGTCAACCGCCAGCATATCCATGGATACCGTGCCGACCGTCCCGGTACGTACACCGTCCACCAGGACAGGTGTCCCACTCGGAGCATGGCGCGGATAACCATCGGCATAGCCTGTTGCCACAATTCCAATGCGCTGATCACCGCGGGCAGTGTAACGGCCACCGTAACCAACCCGGTCGCCTGCTTTCAGCGTTTGCACACCGATAATCTCACTGCTCAGCGTCATCACTGGCTTAAGTCCGGTGTTGGCAATATCCCGCCATTGTCCCGACGGCGACGCGCCGTACAGAATAATGCCCGGACGAACCCAGTCATAATGCGCTTGTGGGTGCCACAGCGTCGCAGCAGAATTCGACAGTGAACGTCTACACTCCAGCCCTTCCGTTGCCTGCGAAATACGCGCCATCGCGTCCTTGATGCCATCCGGATGTTCAGCATCAGCAAAATGCGACATCAGCGTCATTTCACCCACGTTAGGCATTGCCCGTAACTGTTGCCAGACGGTCGCTACTCGCTCTGGTAAGAAACCCAGCCGGTTCATGCCGCTATTCACTTTCAGGTAAATATCCAGCGGCGCGTTCAGCCGGGCATTTTGCAACGCTTTGAGCTGCCAGTTACTGTGGACACAGGTGGTCAGACGATATGTGTCATACACCGTCAGGTCTTCGGCATGGAAAAACCCCTCCAGCATTAAAATCGGTCCTTTCCATCCCCGCTCCCGCAGGGTGATCGCCTCCTCGAGATTGAGCATAGCGAAACCATCGGTCGTTCCCAGTGCCGTCCAGACGCGTTCTATACCGTGTCCGTAGGCATTGGCTTTTACGACCGACCAGACGCGGGAGTCCGGCGCAGCCTGACGCGTAATGGTCAGATTTTGTTTCAACGCCTGCAGGTCAATGCTGGCCAGTATCGGGCGGGTCATCTCGCGTCCTTATTAGTTATGTACGCCATGTAAATGCCGCGGGCGAGACGGGGTAAATCCCGGACTGTAACGCGCCACGCTCAGATCGTCATAAGGTATGGCTGGCGTGCGACCAGAGAGAATATCGCTCAGCAACTGACCCGATCCACATGCCATCGTCCAGCCCAGTGTGCCATGCCCCGTATTGAGCAGCAGATTCTTAAAGCGGGTACGCCCCACCACTGGCGTTCCGTCTGGCGTCATCGGACGCAGCCCGGTCCAGAAGGTGGCTTGTTCAACATGACCGCCGCGCGGAAAGAGATCGCGCACCACCATCTCCAGCGTCTCACGACGTGGTTGTAGTAGCTCGGTATTAAAACCAACAATTTCTGCCATACCGCCAACACGAATTCGCTCATCAAAACGGGTAATAGCGATTTTGTAGGTTTCATCAAGAATAGTGGAAACCGGCGCACCATCATCTTCTGCCACCGGTATGGTTAATGAGTAGCCTTTGAGCGGATACACCGGAATATCAACGATCCCTTTGAGCATCGCCGTGGAATACGAGCCAAAGGCCATAACATAGGCATCGGCTTTGATAACTTCGTCGCCACACTGGACACCATATATTTGCTCGCCTTCGCTGAGTAGCTTATCGACAGGAGTGTTAAAACGGAATTTTACCCCCGCCTGCTCGGCCATTTGCGCCAGACGCTGGGTAAACAGCTGACAGTCACCGGTCTCGTCATTCGGTAACCGTAACCCGCCTGTTAGTTTGTGCGCGACCTCTGCCAGCGCAGGTTCGACTTCCGCCAGACGATTTGCCTCCAGAAGTTGGTACGGCACACCGGCATCTTCCAGCACGGCAATATCGCGCGTGGCGTTCTCATACTGTTGAGCGGTTCTAAACAGTTGTAACGTACCGCCCTGACGACCTTCATACTCGATCCCCGTGGTGGCTCGCAGCGCCTTCAGACAATCACGGCTGTATTCCGCCAGCCGCACCATGCGCCCTTTGTTTTCCATGTAGTGACTGGTGTCGCAGTTGCGCAGCATTTGCCACATCCACTTCAGTTGGAACTGCGTGCCGTCGAGGCGTACAGCCAACGGAGCGTGGCGCTGAAACATCCATTTTATCGCTTTTAGCGGTACGCCTGGCGCCGCCCACGGCGCGGCATAACCAGGAGAGATTTGCCCGGCATTCGCCGCACTGGTTTCCAGTGCCGGACCCGGCTCACGATCGATGACGGTGACATCGTGTCCAGCCTGACTTAAATACCAGGCGCTGGTCACGCCAACGACGCCACTTCCCAGTATGACAACTCGCATAGCCACTCCGTTAACAGTAAAAGAACAATCTTCTAATTACATCTTGATAACTCAGTTGAAAATATTATTCAACATATGGCTTTTTTATGGTGATGTATCTCACACATAGCAGTGATTGCAGGGAAGTCTCTGCTTTGGCATCTCCTGCTGCGCGTAAATTTTATCCAGCATAAAATTTTGTTACCTCGACGTTTTTCGACGCTTCGCTAACGTGAAATCGCAAAGAAAAAATTTCTCCTGCAGCACGCTTTTTAACACCATGATCTATGCTTGAAATGAGGTACTCCAGACAGAGAGTGCCGCCAACAATGAGGGTGCGCGAATGGCTACGATTGATTCCATGAACAAGGACAGCACACGGTTAAGCGATGGACCCGACTGGACGTTTGATCTGCTGGATGTCTATCTGGCAGAGATAGACCGCGTGGCGAAACTCTACAAACTGGATACCTACCCGCACCAAATCGAGGTGATCACTTCTGAACAAATGATGGACGCCTATTCCAGCGTAGGGATGCCAATCAACTATCCGCACTGGTCGTTTGGTAAAAAGTTTATTGAAACCGAACGCTTGTACAAACATGGTCAGCAAGGACTGGCCTATGAGATTGTTATTAACTCCAACCCGTGTATCGCGTACCTGATGGAAGAGAACACCATCACCATGCAGGCACTGGTCATGGCGCATGCCTGCTATGGACATAACTCTTTCTTCAAGAATAACTACCTGTTCCGCAGTTGGACAGACGCCAGCTCCATCGTCGATTACCTGATCTTTGCGCGAAACTACATTACCCAGTGTGAAGAGCGTTACGGTGTTGATGAAGTTGAGAAACTCCTCGACTCCTGCCATGCGCTGATGAATTACGGCGTTGACCGTTATAAACGCCCGCAAAAAATCTCACTACAGGAAGAGAAGGCCCGGCAGAAAAGCCGTGAAGAGTATCTGCAAAGCCAGGTGAATATGCTGTGGCGTACGTTGCCGAAGAAAGAGGAAGAGAAGACGATCTCTACCGCACGGCGTTATCCTTCTGAGCCGCAGGAAAACCTGCTGTATTTTATGGAGAAAAACGCCCCACTGCTTGAGTCCTGGCAGCGAGAGGTCCTGCGTATTGTGCGTAAGGTAAGCCAGTATTTTTATCCCCAGAAACAGACTCAGGTTATGAACGAGGGATGGGCAACCTTCTGGCACTACACCATCCTCAATCACCTTTATGATGAAGGCAAAGTCACCGAGCGCTTTATGCTGGAGTTTCTGCATAGCCATACCAACGTGGTATTCCAGCCACCGTATAACAGTCCATGGTATAGCGGGATAAACCCTTATGCGCTGGGTTTTGCTATGTTCCAGGATATCAAACGTATTTGTCAGTCGCCCACCGAGGAGGACAAATACTGGTTCCCAAATATTGCGGGTTCCGACTGGCTGGAAACGCTGCATTTCGCGATGCGTGATTTTAAAGATGAGAGCTTTATCAGCCAGTTCCTGTCACCAAAAGTGATGCGCGATTTCCGCCTGTTCACGGTGCTGGATGATGACCGCCATAATTATCTGGAAATTTCAGCGATTCACAATGAGGAGGGTTATCGCGAGATCCGTAACAGGCTGTCATCGCAATATAACCTGAGCAATCTGGAGCCGAATATTCAAATCTGGAATGTCGATCTGCGCGGCGACCGTTCACTGACCTTGCGTTACATCCCACATAACCGCGCGCCGTTGGATAAAGGACGCAAAGAAGTGTTGAAGCATGTTCATCGGCTATGGGGATTTGATGTGATGCTGGAGCAGCAAAATGAAGATGGCAGCGTTGAACTGCTGGAGCGTTGCCCGCCAAGGATGAACGGCCTGTAAAATTGATTGCCGGAGGTGGTGTAATACACCTTATCCGGCCTACGATGTAGACGCATTGTAGGCCGGATAAGACGCTTTGGCGTCACCATCCGGCATTGCGCGATTAACGTCCCTGAATAGCTAAATCGCCCGGCAAATTCTTCTGCATACGGTGCCAAATCTCACCACTGTCGTGACCATAGCGGCGCACCGTTTCATAGACCAAATCATGAGCGCCCTGCTCACACAGCTCTGACAGCTTACGGTAGAAGTTCAGCGCCAGGCCGCGTGCTTCCGGGTTAGCAAAGTAATGACGGCCAATACGCGTATAAAGTCCTTTCATACCGTTGAGGATCAAACCGTAAATCGGATTGCCCGACGCAAATGCCAGACCGCGGAAAATGTTGTAGTCCAGATCGGCAAACGCGTCAGCATGGTCAGCAACCTGATTCGCCGTTGCCAAAACGTCCTGGGCTTTATCAGGATGTTGGCGGAATGCGGTGCGAATAAAGATCGTCGAGATGTTGGTACGCACAGACAGCAGATTATCAATCAACTGCGGAACGCTTTCGTGATCGAGACGCGCCAACGTTTCCAGGATATTCAGCCCGGAGGTTTCCCAGAAGTTATTCACTTTCGTCGGTTTGCCGTGTTGAATGGTCAACCAGCCGTCCCGCGCCAGACGCTGCAATACTTCGCGTAACGTGGTACGTGTTACTCCAATAAGTTCGGAGAGTTCACGTTCAGCGGGCAAAATAGTGCCAGGTGGGAAGCGGTTATTCCAGATACTCTCAATGATGTACTCTTCCGCGAACCCAGCAGGGCTTTGCGCCTTAATGACCATAGTGATAATTCCATTACACAGCAAAACATAGTTACACACATCATACCAGACGGGTTTCTTAGCTGATAGCTGACGCAACGAAGAAAAAGTGGATCAAGGCTTCATTTTCCAGATAACGCTGATACGCAGTCGGTACGATAAGCCACGTGAAGAGCTTGCCTGCGTTCACTCGTGCCGCTAAGCTTTGCGGTCAAACATAAAAACATGATTTCATTTTTACAGGTAAGGGAAACTGCCATGGAGCTATCATGGGGCCGCGCTATGTGGCGCAATTTTTTAGGCCAGTCGCCGGACTGGTATAAACTTGCACTGCTCGTCTTCTTAATCATTAACCCGCTTATTTTTTTCATCAATCCCTTTATCGCGGGTTGGTTGCTGGTGGCCGAATTCATTTTTACGCTGGCAATGGCGCTTAAGTGTTATCCACTGCTGCCAGGCGGGCTGTTAGCCATCGAGGCTGTCGTCATCGGCATGACCAGCGCCACTCATGTTCGTGAAGAAGTTGCCGCCAACCTTGAAGTGCTCTTGCTGCTGATGTTTATGGTGGCGGGCATCTACTTTATGAAGCAACTGCTGCTGTTTATTTTTACCCGACTGCTGCTCAGTATTCGCTCCAAGATGCTGCTGTCGCTGGCCTTTTGTGTTGCCGCTGCATTCCTTTCTGCGTTCCTCGACGCATTGACCGTGGTCGCAGTCGTGATCAGCGTGGCGGTCGGTTTTTACGGCATCTACCATCGCGTCGCCTCTTCCCGTCCGGAAGATAACAATTTGCTGGATGACAGCCATATCGACCAGCACAATAAAGCCGTACTTGAGCAGTTCCGTGGTTTTCTGCGCAGCCTGATGATGCACGCGGGAGTCGGCACCGCGTTAGGCGGTGTGATGACCATGGTTGGCGAACCGCAGAACCTGATTATCGCCAAAGCGGCTGGCTGGCATTTTGGTGATTTTTTCCTGCGCATGTCGCCGGTCACCGTTCCGGTGTTGATTTGCGGTCTGCTCACCTGCCTGCTGGTTGAAAAGTTACGTTGGTTTGGCTACGGTGAAACATTACCGGAAGCTGTCCGTGGCGTTCTGCAACAGTTTGACGATGAAAGCCGTCAACAACGTACCCGCCAGGATAAAATCAAGCTGATTATTCAGGCTGTTATCGGCGTATGGCTGGTCGTTGCCCTCGCGCTGCATCTGGCAGAAGTCGGATTAATTGGTTTGTCGGTGATTATTTTGGCGACTTCGTTAACCGGTGTCACTGACGAACACGCTATTGGTAAAGCCTTCACCGAATCGCTGCCCTTCACCGCGCTGCTTACCGTATTTTTCTCCGTGGTTGCGGTGATTATCGATCAGCAGCTTTTTGCACCGATTATTCAGTTTGTTTTGCAGTCTTCTGAACATGCACAACTGACCCTGTTCTATCTTTTCAACGGCCTGTTGTCGTCAATTTCAGACAACGTCTTTGTTGGCACCATTTACATCAACGAAGCGAAAGCGGCGCTGGAGCACGGGACGATTAGCCTGAATCAATATGAACTGTTAGCGGTGGCGATTAATACCGGAACCAACCTGCCTTCCGTGGCTACACCAAATGGTCAGGCGGCATTCTTGTTCCTGCTTACCTCCGCACTGGCACCACTGATTCGTCTCTCCTACGGCCGCATGGTGTGGATGGCATTGCCGTATACGATCGTCCTGACGCTGGTAGGTCTGTTGTGCGTAGAGTTCACGCTGGTCCCCGTGACCGAATGGATGACGCAAACAGGCTGGTTAGCTACACTTTCATAACAATAAACTGGGTAAATCACTGCCCGGTTTGACTTTTTGCATGATAATTATCCGATTACACAATATTTCAATTGCCGCTAGTGGCGCATAAATTGAATTGGTTTAAACTGCGGTCTCTACGCATGTTGCAGGGAAATTATTATGTTGCGATTTTTAAACCAGTGCTCCCGTGGGCGTGGAGCATGGTTATTGCTGGCGCTCACCGCCCTGGCGTTGGAACTTGTTGCCTTGTGGTTCCAGCATGTCATGCTGCTTAAACCTTGCGTGTTGTGTATATACGAACGTAGCGCATTATTTGGCGTGATGGGTGCTGGTCTGGTGGGCGCAATTGCCCCGAAAACGCCGCTGCGCTACGTGGCGATGATTATCTGGATTTACAGCGCCTGGCGCGGCCTTCAGTTAGCGTATGAACACACAATGATTCAGCTTCACCCGTCACCGTTCATGACCTGTGATTTTGCCGCGCGTTTCCCGAGTTGGTTACCGCTGGATAAATGGCTGCCGCAGGTATTTATGGCTTCCGGTGACTGCGCTGAGCGTCAGTGGTCATTTTTAACCCTGGAGATGCCGCAGTGGCTGTTGGGGATTTTTGCCGCCTATCTGGTCGTTGCTGTGTTGGTGCTGATTGCCCAGCCCTTTAAACCGAAAAAACGTGACCTCTTCGGTCGCTAACAGAACGCTCCTTCGGGAGCGTTTTTTTTTGCCATAATGTCATTGCCTGCGGGCATCTATAAGATGTATATTAAATACATCTTATAGATGCCCCACAAAGGAGATGTCTTATGTCCCATTTACGCATCCCGGCAAACTGGAAAGTTAAACGCTCCACTCCCTTCTTTACGAAAGACAATGTCCCGGCCGCTCTGCTTTCTCACCACAACACTGCAGCGGGCGTTTTTGGACAACTCTGCGTGATGGAAGGCACTGTAACGTATTACGGTTTTGCCAATGAAGACGCAAAAGAACCTGAAGTAAAAGTGGTCATTAATGCCGGGCAGTTCGCGACCAGCCCACCACAGTACTGGCATCGCGTTGAATTAAGCGACGATGCGCAGTTCAACATTAATTTCTGGGTTGAAGATGACAACCATAGTGATGAGATGTATCAGGCGAAAAAGTCTTAATCCTTTACGCCTGTTAATCGATGGGCGGATTAATCCGCCCATGAAGGTTTGTTCAGGATGTGGTCCTGCCAGTCACGCACTTCTGATTCTTTCACCGCGATATGGCGTACTGAAATGCGCTCACCGTGCATTGCCGCCTTTGAACCCGTCAGCAATGGGTGCCAGTCCGGTAACCCTTTCCCTTCCGCTAATAAACGATAGGCGCAGGTCATCGGCAACCATTCAAAGGTTGGCAGGTTATCACGCGTTAGTTTGATGCAATCGGGCTCGTATTCGAATCGACGTTCATAATTACGGCACTGGCAGGTTTTGATATTGAGTTGCTTACACGCGACGTTGGTAAAGTAGATTTCGTCAGTGTCTTCATCCATCAGCTTATGCAGACAGCATTGACCGCACCCATCACATAATGACTCCCACTCGGCATCGGTCATTTCATCAAGGGTTTTACTTTGCCAGAAAGGTATGTCGCTCATCAGGATATCCGCTATTTCACTAAAGCTGCACCTTATAACCAGTCTGGCACGTTGATGCAAGTTTTGCCGCCCGAAATAGGCGGCAAGCAGAGATTACAGCACCCGGGTGGTTAGCGTTTGTCCATGGAAACTGATAGCCAGCTCATCACCGCTGTGTAACGGCCCAACGCCTGCTGGCGTCCCGGTCAGTACCACATCACCGGCTCTAAGCGTGAAGAATCGGCTCATGTAAGCAATCAATGGAACAATATGATGGATCATATCCGCCGTAGTGCCCTGCTGGCGCACTTCGCCGTTCACCGTTAATCCGAGCTGAGTATCCTGCGGATCACCGTTAAATTCCGCGACCGGAATAAACCCAGACAGCGGGCAAGAGTTGTCAAAACCCTTCGCTTTTTCCCACGGCTGACCCGCTTTTTTCATTTTTCCCTGGATATCGCGCAGGGTCAGGTCCAGCGCCACACCATAGCCAGCGATGGCTTTGCGTACATGCTCTTCTGTCGCCTGGCGCAGGTTTGCGCCGATCAGCACGGCCAGTTCAACTTCGTGATGAACGGAACCCATATCCGCCGGAATGACCAGCGGTTGGCGCAAATCGCACAGCGCAGTTTCAGGTTTAATAAACAACACCGGCTCTTCCGGCGTTGTTCCCCCCATTTCTTTAATATGGTTTGCATAATTGCTACCTACACAAACCACTTTGCTCACCGGGTAATCCAGCAGAGCACCATGCCAGTTATGATGTTGATACATTACTTTCCCCTAACGTAGTCATAGATTTCAGGTACTGCATCGATGCGACATGCTGCTGCAGGATGCAGTTTAACGTTTAGCGTCTGGTGTATTTTGTTTTACCGCAGATAAATGCTGTTTAAGTAAATCCTCAGGCGGCGGTGGTATTTGTAAATAATAGCCCTGCTCGGTTAGTGCCTGTTTTACTTTTTCAAGATCGGCATTAACCAGTTTTTTACGACCATCAAGCGGTAAAATCATTGCCAGCTTTGGCTGACCAAATCCTTTCATCAGTTCTTCAGGAACACGCGAGAAATCGTCTTTTTTTTCGACATATAAATAGGTCTGGTCACGTTTGCTGCTTCGGTAGATCACACAAAACATATCTTTTACTCTGAATTCACGGAATGGTGGCTTGCCTCAATATAATACTGACTATAACATGCCTTATAGTCTTCGGAATATCACCCCGCACTGGGGATGATAAATAGCAAATTGAGTAAGGCCAGGATGTCAAACACGCCAATCGAGCTTAAAGGCAGTAGCTTCACCTTATCAGTGGTTCACTTACATGAAGCAGAACCCGAGGTTATTCGTCAGGCGTTGGAAGACAAAATCGCGCAGGCACCTGCATTTTTAAAACATGCTCCCGTGGTGATCAACGTGAGTGGCCTTGAAAGCCCGGTGAACTGGTCGGCGCTGCAAAAAGTCATTACGTCCACGGGTCTGCGCATTATTGGTGTTAGCGGATGCAAGGATGCAAAACTTAAGGCAGAAATCGACGAAATGGGGCTTCCTTTACTGACAGAAGGTAAAGAAAAAGCCATTCGTTCCGCACCTGTTGAAGCTCCGGCACCTGCCGCACCGCCACAAAACGTTACTCCCATCACAAAAACACGATTAATAAATGTACCGGTTCGTTCCGGTCAGCGTATTTATGCTCCACAATGTGATCTGATTGTTACAAGTCACGTCAGTGCGGGCGCAGAGCTTATCGCTGATGGCAATATTCACGTTTATGGCATGATGAGAGGCCGTGCTCTGGCGGGCGCAAGCGGCGATCGGGAAGCGCAAATTTTCTGTACCCACCTGACGGCAGAACTGGTGTCTATCGCAGGTGTTTATTGGCTGAGTGATAAAATCCCAGCAGAATTTTATGGCAAAGCGGCACGTCTGCAATTGGCAGAGAACGCTTTGACAGTTCAACCGTTGAATTGATCCCTTTTTAACAAGGAATTTCTATGGCACGCATTATTGTTGTTACTTCGGGTAAAGGGGGCGTTGGCAAAACCACCTCCAGCGCGGCCATCGCTACAGGTTTGGCCCAGAAGGGAAAGAAAACTGTCGTTATTGATTTTGATATCGGCCTGCGTAACCTTGATTTAATTATGGGTTGTGAACGTCGCGTCGTTTATGACTTCGTCAACGTTATTCAGGGCGATGCGTCGTTAAATCAGGCGTTGATCAAAGATAAACGTACCGAAAATCTCTTTATTCTTCCGGCCTCACAGACTCGTGATAAAGACGCGCTGACCCGTGAAGGCGTCGCGAAAGTTCTGGACGATCTGAAAGCGATGGATTTTGACTTCATCGTCTGCGACTCTCCGGCAGGTATTGAGACCGGTGCGTTGATGGCCCTGTATTTTGCCGACGAAGCCATTATTACCACCAACCCGGAAGTGTCTTCTGTACGTGACTCTGACCGTATTCTGGGTATTCTGGCGTCGAAATCTCGTCGCGCTGAAAATGGTGAAGATCCGATTAAAGAGCATCTGCTGCTTACGCGCTATAACCCTGGCCGCGTAAATAAAGGTGACATGCTCAGCATGGAAGACGTACTGGAAATTCTGCGAATCAAGCTGGTTGGCGTGATTCCTGAAGATCAGTCAGTCCTGCGCGCGTCTAACCAGGGTGAGCCGGTTATTCTCGACATCAATGCTGATGCCGGCAAAGCCTATGCTGATACCGTAGACCGTCTGTTGGGAGAAGAACGTCCTTTCCGCTTCATTGAAGAAGAGAAGAAAGGTTTCCTCAAACGCCTGTTCGGAGGATAAGTTATGGCATTACTGGATTTTTTTCTCTCGCGGAAAAAGAGCACAGCGAACATCGCTAAAGAGCGACTGCAGATTATTGTTGCGGAACGTCGTCGTAGCGACGCCGAGCCGCATTATTTACCGCAGTTGAGGAAAGATATTCTCGACGTTATCTGTAAGTATGTACAAATTGATCCTGAAATGGTCACCGTACAGCTTGAACAAAAAGACGGCGATATTTCTATCCTTGAACTTAACGTGACTTTACCTGAAGCAGAAGAGTCTAAATAACGTCTTTTGTAAATAAGTCATGGTTGAAAAAAGGCAGATTATTCTGCCTTTTTTATTTCTGATCATAGTCCGGACTGCCCCCATTTATTCCAAACTGAACTTCGGGTAGTTCTCAGCAAAATAGCGACGTAAATACTCCACGGTAATACGGATTTTTGCCGACGTCGCCAGACGTGACACATAAACAGCCCAAATATTTGCTGGTTGATAATAGTCAGGCAATATATGAACCAGATGCCCACTGGCGATGTTATCGCAGACATCCCACCATGAACGTAGCGCAATCCCCTGACCATCCACACACCATTGGTGAACAACTTCGCCATGATTGGAGGAGAGCGGCCCCGTCACCTTAATCGAGTGCACGCCCTCTTTGTTACGCATTTGCCAAATGCCAAATGGATGATCGCGCTCTTTAATCACCAGGCAGGGCAACGTGGACAGATCGTTCAGTTGTTTCGGTGTACCGTGCTGCGCCACAAACTCAGGTGATGCG
Source organism: Citrobacter sp. Igbk 17 (assembly GCF_028069775.1). Classification (NCBI taxonomy): domain Bacteria; kingdom Pseudomonadati; phylum Pseudomonadota; class Gammaproteobacteria; order Enterobacterales; family Enterobacteriaceae; genus Citrobacter; species Citrobacter sp. Igbk 17. Next base: position 133,699 of record NZ_JANEWI010000006.1, read on the forward strand.
CACAATATTCGATAATTGGTCGCCAGCTTACGTGCGATCAAATTGGGTGCAATGTCATCCCCGATACGAATATCAAGATCGACACCTTCATTAACCAGATCGACTAACCGATCCTCAACGTCAAACCGCAACTCCAACTGCGGATACTCTTTTGCCAGCGCTGACAACGCTGGAGCCACGACACGGCGACCAAAACCAAAGCTGCTGATAATACGTAACATCCCCTGCGGGATCTGCCGGACATCAGACAGCTCATCCATCATCTGATCCACATCCTGCAGGATCCGCTGGGCCCATTCGTAGATCCGTTCCCCTTCCTCCGTGATGGTGACACGCCGTGTTGTACGGTGTAACAACACCACGTTCAGTGTCTGTTCCAGCAACGCAACACGCTTACTGATAAAAGCGGGTGAAACGCCTAGCTCCTCAGCAACCGCGGCAAAACCCGCGCGGCGGGCAACCAGCATAAAGACGCGTAAATCATTTAACAGCGGCAGATTATTCATGATCTGTGTTTTATGTTTCACCAGTTGGAGGGATTAACTATTAATCAGTCAATTATAGGATAAGGGGAAAGTCAATTTTGATGGCGTACAAGTGAGAGCTGCTATGAAGAAAACCTGTCGTATTGCCGCTATCCCCGGAGATGGCATTGGTAAAGAAGTCCTGCCTGAAGGCATTCATGTGTTACAGGCAGCCGCCGAACGCTGGGACCTGTCGCTCAGCTTTGAGCAAATAGAATGGGCCAGTTGCGAGTATTATACGCATCACGGCAAGATGATGCCGGATGACTGGCATGAACAGTTGAAATCCTTCGATGCTATCTACTTTGGTGCCGTCGGCTGGCCGGACACTGTACCGGATCACATCTCACTATGGGGCTCGTTACTCAAGTTTCGTCGGGAGTTCGATCAATACGTCAACCTGCGTCCGGTACGCCTGTTTCCTGGTGTTCCTTGCCCATTGGCGGGTAAGAAACCCGGCGACATTGATTTCTACGTTGTGCGTGAAAACACCGAAGGCGAGTATTCTTCACTGGGGGGGCGCGTAAGCGAGGGGACCGAACATGAAGTGGTCATTCAGGAGTCGGTCTTCACGCGTCGTGGCGTTGATCGCATTTTGCGTTACGCGTTTGAACTGGCACAGAGCCGTCCGCGTAAGACACTGACCTCGGCCACTAAATCAAACGGCCTTGCCATTAGCATGCCTTACTGGGATGAGCGTGTTGAAGCAATGGCTGCCCAGTACCCTGAAATCCGCTGGGATAAACAGCATATCGACATTCTGTGCGCCCGTTTTGTCATGCAACCGGAGCGTTTTGACGTGGTGGTCGCCTCTAACCTGTTTGGCGACATCCTGTCCGATTTAGGTCCAGCCTGTACTGGCACGATTGGCATTGCACCCTCAGCAAACTTAAATCCGGAACGGACCTTCCCATCGTTGTTCGAACCGGTCCACGGTTCGGCCCCGGATATCTACGGTAAGAATATTGCTAACCCAATTGCCACCATCTGGGCTGGTGCGATGATGCTGGATTTCCTTGGCAACGGCGATGCGAATTATCAGGCCGCCCACGATGGCATTCTGGCCGCGATTGAACAGGTGATTGCCAGCGGCCCTAAAACGCCGGATATGAAAGGCAATGCCAGCACTCAACAGGTAGGTGACGCTATCTGCCGGGCACTGCGTTAGAGGTCAAACCACGAAATATGAGCCGCGTCACTGACGCGGTTTTTTTATGTGTTCTGTACGTCAAATAACCTGCGTGAATTCACTTTTTATTATTTCCGTTCCGTGTTTTATTGCTTCACGCATCAAGCAATTGTTTAATTCATGTAAAGAACAAATAATAAAATTGTTAAATACGAAGCGACAGAATCTTACCCTACAGCATGATAACAACGACAGGCTAATGCCAAACGCGGGCGACTATGCCCAGGAGATCATCCATGTTGAGCAACGTAAAGAAAAAAGATGTGCCACTAATAGCCATCAGCCTGGTGGCTATTCTTTTTATCGCCGCCACACTCAGTCTCTTCCCTCAGCAGTCTGCACAAGTAGCGAATACCATTTTTAACGGTGTCACTCGCATGCTGGGTTCCGCCGTGCAGATCCTGGTCCTCATGGCTATGGGGCTGGTTGTCTGGCTGGCCACCAGCAAATACGGCAATATTCGCCTCGGTGAAGGTAAAGCAGAATACAGTACGCTTTCCTGGCTGTTTATGTTTATTTGCGCTGGATTAGGCTCCTCCACGCTCTACTGGGGTGTTGCTGAATGGGCCTATTACTACCAAACACCGGGTCTGAACATCGCCCCACACTCACAAAAAGCGCTGGAATTCAGTCTGCCCTATTCCTTTTTCCATTGGGGGATCAGCGCGTGGGCGACCTACACACTGGCCTCGTTAACCATGGCCTACCATTTCCATGTGCGTAAAAACAAAGGGTTGAGCCTGTCCGGGATAATTGCTGCTATCACCGGCGTTCATCCACAGGGCGTATGGGGAAGACTGGTCGATTTGATGTTCCTGATCGCCACCGTCGGCGCGTTAACCATCTCCCTGGTCGTTACCGCTGCAACCTTCACCCGTGGTTTATCAGCGCTTACCGGTTTACCGGATAACTTTACAGTGCAAGCCTTTGTGATTCTGTTCTCTGGCGGCATCTTCTGCCTTAGCTCCTGGATTGGCATCAACAATGGTCTGCAACGTCTGAGCAAGATGGTGGGCTGGGGGGCATTTTTACTGCCATTGGTCGTACTGATTGTCGGCCCAACCGAGTTCATCACCAATAACATCATCAACGCTATCGGCCTGACGACACAAAACTTTTTGCAAATGAGCCTGTTTACCGACCCGCTCGGTAACGGTGAATTTACCCGCAACTGGACAGTGTTCTACTGGCTGTGGTGGATCTCCTACACCCCAGGCGTCGCTATGTTTGTGACGCGCGTTTCTCGCGGGCGCAAAATCAAAGAAGTTATCTGGGCATTAATCCTTGGCAGTACCGTCGGCTGTTGGTTCTTCTTCGGGGTGATGGAGAGCTACTCTATCCACCAGTTTGTCAATGGCGTGATTGATATCCCGCAGATCATGGCAACGCAGGGCGGCGAAACGGCGGTGCAGCAGGTACTGATGTCATTGCCAGCCGGGAAGCTGTTCCTGGTCGCATATCTGGCCATCATGATTATTTTCCTTGCCTCGCATATGGATGCTGTGGCCTACACCATGGCAGCCACCAGCACACGTAACCTACAGGAAGGAGAAGATCCTGAACGTGGCTTACGTTTGTTCTGGTGTGTAGTCATCACATTGATTCCATTATCCATTTTATTCACTGGTGCGTCTCTGGAAACAATGAAGACCACGGTGGTTCTGACCGCCCTTCCCTTCCTCGCCATCCTGTTGGTGAAGGTCGGCGGTTTTCTTCGCTGGGTACGGCAGGACTATGCCCATGTTCCTGCTCACCAAATTGAAAGTCATCTTCCCGAAGCACCGGTCGACGCGCCTGTCACGCCACCGGCCGGGACACTACTCAAAGGCGGCAATTAAGCGCCAGTAAAAAACCTCTTACTCACAAATTAAAGGTAATCCAATGAGCAATCTGAGCCCTGAGTTTATTCTGCCGCAAAATTTTTGTGCCAATCCGCAGGACGCCTGGACTATCCCGGCACGGTTCTATACCGACCAGCAGGCTTTTGAACACGAGCAAGAGAACGTGTTTGCCAAAAGCTGGATTTGTGTTGCCCACAGCAGCGAACTGGCAAAGCCAAATGACTATGTCACACGTGAAGTGATTGGTGAGAACATCGTGCTGGTACGTGGTCGCGATAATGTACTGCGCGCTTTCTACAATGTCTGCCCGCATCGTGGTCATCAACTGCTGAGCGGCGAAGGGAAAGCCAAAAACGTGATTACCTGCCCCTACCACGCGTGGGCGTTCAAACTTGATGGCAATCTGGCGCATGCCCGTAACTGTGAAAACGTCGCCAACTTTGACAGTGAAAAGGCTCATCTGACACCAGTACGACTCGAAGAATATGCCGGTTTTGTCTTCATCAATATGGACCCGAACGCCGGTAGCGTTGAAGATCAGCTTCCGGGGCTGGCAGCCAAAGTCGTCGAGGCCTGCCCTGACGTGCACGATCTAAAGCTCGCCGCGCGTTTCACTACCCGCACGCCGGCCAACTGGAAAAATATCGTTGATAACTATCTGGAGTGCTACCACTGCGGTCCGGCCCATCCAGGTTTTTCCGACTCAGTACAGGTTGACCGTTACTGGCATACCATGCACGGCAACTGGACGCTGCAATACGGTTTTGCCAAACCCTCTGAGCAGTCGTTTAAGTTCGAAGAAGGTGTTGATGCTGCGTTCCACGGCTTCTGGTTGTGGCCGTGCACCATGCTCAACGTCACGCCAATCAAAGGCATGATGACCGTTATTTATGAATTCCCGGTAGATGCAGAAACCACACTGCAAAACTACGACATCTATTTCACTAATGAAGAGCTGACCGAAGAGCAAAAAGCGCTGATCGAATGGTATCGCAATGTCTTTCGCCCTGAGGATTTACGCCTGGTTGAGAGCGTACAAAAAGGTCTGAAATCACGTGGCTATCGTGGACAGGGACGCATTATGGCGGATACCAGCGGTAGCGGAATCTCCGAACATGGCATTGCCCATTTCCATAATCTGGTCGCTCAGGTGTTTAAGGATTAATCCGCGAAGGAGTTCGTTATGACCGTTTTTCAGACTTCACTTTTTCGCCAGCAGGCGTTTATCGCCGGACACTGGTGTGATGCCGATGACAGTAACACGTTATCGGTCAGCAACCCGGCAACAGGGGCCGTTCTGGGGCAAATTCCCAACATGGGAACGTCAGAGGCGCAACGCGCCATTGATGCCGCATCTCAGGCACTACCGGCCTGGCGGGCAATGACCGCAGCCCAACGTTCCACGTTGCTTAAAGCCTGGCATCATTTAATTCTCGACAACAAAACGGCGCTGGCGCAAATCATGACCGCCGAGCAGGGCAAGCCGCTGGCTGAGGCTGAAGGAGAGATTGTCTATGCCGCGTCGTTTATTGAGTGGTTTGCCGAGCAGGCTAAACGTACTAATGGCGAGATAATCCCCTCACCTGCGGCGGATAAGCGGTTGATGGTGATCCATCAGGGTATCGGAGTCTGCGCGGCAATTACGCCATGGAACTTCCCTGCGGCAATGATCACCCGCAAAGCCGGCCCCGCGCTGGCCGCAGGTTGTACGATGGTAGTAAAACCGGCCAACGAAACACCGTTTACCGCTCTGGCGCTGGCAGAACTTGCACGTCAGGCCGGTATTCCGGCGGGTGTTATCAATGTCGTGACCGGAAAGTCTCGCGAAATTGGTGCAGTGTTCACCGCTGACGATCGCGTACGCAAACTGTCGTTTACCGGCTCTACCGAGGTAGGGCGCGTACTGATGCGTCAGTGTTCCGATTCTATCAAAAAGGTCTCACTGGAGCTGGGCGGCAACGCGCCGTTTATCGTATTTGAGGACGCGGATCTCGACAAAGCCGTTGAAGGCGCGCTGGTGGCTAAATTCCGCAATGCCGGACAAACCTGCGTTTGCGTGAACCGTTTTTACATTCATCAGGCTGTTTATGACGCGTTTTGTGAGAAATTCGTGGCTCGGGTCGCCGCTCTGAAAGTCGGCAACGGTGAGCAACCCGGCGTACAAATCGGTCCGCTAATCAATACCGCTGCCGTAGACAAAGTGCAGTCGCTTCTCGATGACGCGTTGACGCGGGGCGCCACGTTGTTAACCGGAGGTCAGCGCCATGCGCTGGGAGGACACTATTTTACGCCCACCGTCATCGGTAACGTGCAGCCGGGCACGCAGTTGCTCCAGGAAGAGATATTCGGACCGGTCGCCGCGCTGGTGAAGTTTGAAGATGAACAGGATGTGATCCGCCAGGCAAATGACACCATTTATGGACTGGCATCCTACTTCTACAGCAATGATGCCGCGCGCATCTGGCGTGTTTCTGAGCAACTGGAGTATGGCATGGTCGGTATAAACACCGGACTGATCTCGAATGAAGTCGCCCCTTTCGGTGGTGTGAAGCAGTCAGGGTTGGGGCGAGAAGGTTCCGAACACGGTATCGAAGATTACCTGGAAATGAAATATCTCTGCCAGGGGCTGTAACGACAGATTCCGGCGTGGCGGGTAACCCGCGCCGGACAGATTTTTTAGGGAGTGCCGCAATGTCTGAATATCAAATGCGAGAAGTTCAGGTCAGTCAGATTGAAACGATTACCGCGCATGTAAAGCGCTTCACCTTAACGGCTGCCTCAGGCGATCTGTTGCCTGCGTTCCAGGGAGGCAGCCATATTATCGTGCAAATGCGCGATGGCGAAAATCTCTATAGCAACGCGTACTCGTTGATGAGCTCACCGTTGGATACCCGCACCTGGCAAATTGCTGTGCGCCTGGAGGAGAATTCCAAAGGCGGTTCACGATACCTGCATCAGCAGGTCAAACCCGGCGATACGCTGACGATTTCCACGCCCAATAATCTTTTCGCCCTCGAACCGCAGGCGCAAAAGCATCTGTTAATTGCTGGTGGCATTGGTATTACGCCCTTCCTGTCGCAGATCCCGGAACTCGAAAATGCCCAGGCAGAGTGGCAGCTACATTACTGTTCACCCAGCCCGGAAAACTGCGCGTTTCATGATGAACTGAAACAGCACCACCAGGCCGATCGGATTCATCTGCATCTTTCGAGCGAAGGCACACGCCTCGACCTGGCACGTCTGCTTGCCGATGTAGAACCCGGCACCCACATTTATACCTGCGGCCCGGCCGTGCTTAACGATGCCGTAAGAAGCGAGGCCGCACGCCACGGTCTGGATAACAATACGCTGCATTTTGAGCAATTTGCGGTAGAGGATAAGAGCGGTGATGCGTTCACCCTCGTGCTGGCACGTTCCGGACGTGAGTTTGTCGTTCCGCAAGAGATGACTATTCTGCAGGTTATCGAAAATAACAAAGCTGCCAGAGTCGAGTGTCTGTGCCGTGAAGGCGTGTGCGGTACCTGCGAGACGGCGATTCTTGAAGGGGAAGCGGATCACCGCGATCACTACTTTAGCGACGACGAAAAAGCCAGCCAGCAGAGCATGCTTATCTGCTGTTCACGCGCCAAAGGCAAACGCCTGGTGCTAGATTTGTAGAATTTTACCGACCGGATAAGCGATGGACTACCCGGTCGGCCTGATCGCTTACTGCGGATAGTCCAGCAGCAGCGCCTTGAGGCGGTCGGCCATCAGTTCGCCACGCCAACCGGAAATCAGCTCCGGCAGGGACGCCTGCGGCTTTAATTTCCAGTGCCAGTTTAGCAACTGGTTGATTTGACGACGCGAAGCAAGGAGTTCCACACTAAGATTCTGCTCCGCACTCACGTCGGCCACCAGGGCTTTAATGGCTTTGAATGCCTTGCGATAACCCGGCATATCCATCAGATTCAGCAACGGTTGCGGCAATGCTTCCTCCGGCATTGCCTGCGCTTTCTCGACCAGTGAAATCAGCGTCTTGCCATGGAAGCGAATTTCACTACCTGAGAGGCCCAGGCTATCCAGTTCTCCCAGACTTCCCGGCATATAGCGGGCAACCGCCCACAGATGTTCTTCGCGCACCACGAAGTTCACTGCCAGATCACGCTCACGCGCTTTGCGTAACCGCCAGTCGGCCAGGAGTTGCAGGCAAGCGAGCTGACGGGTACGCAGCTGCCAGGCATTGGTAATTTCTCGCCACGCATCTTCAGGTGCCAGAATTTCCTGACGACGCTGTTGCATCAAACGACATTCGTCCAGCGCAGCGGGCAACCAGCCGGACGCATCCGTTTCTGCCATCAGTTTTGTGGTGATCGGTAATAAATACCAGACATCTGCCGCCGCATACTCGCACTGCCGCTCAGTCAGCGGTCTGGCCAGCCAGTCGGTGCGTGATTCACTTTTATCCAGCGCCACCCCGGTGAATTCTTCCACCATCGCAGCAAAGCCCCACGACAGCGGGCGTCCACAAAAGGCGGCCAGAATCTGTGTATCGATCAGTGGTTGCGGGAGTTCACCGAACGTGTTGAGAAACACTTCCAGGTCTTCACTTCCGGCATGCAGAAATTTAGTGATCGCAGTGTCACGCAGGATATCGCGCAGCGGCGACCAGTCGGTGATCCCTAGCGGGTCAATCAGAGCAACGTGTTTGCCATCAAACAGCTGGATCAGCCCCAACTGCGGGTAGTAGGTACGCGTGCGAACAAATTCTGTATCCAGGGCTATCGCCGGAAATTCACGGACGGCTTCGCACAGCGTGGCTAACGCGTCGTCCGTAGTGATCATTTGATAATTCAAATCGTGCTCTCTTAGGTTTTCGCCAAAAAAAACGCCGGATTATCCGGCGTTTTCTGCTGGCTGTCTTAACGCTCAGCCTTTATTGTCCACTTTGCTGCGGGCTTCGTCACGTAATTCTCGTCGCAAAATTTTACCGACGTTAGATTTCGGCAACTCATCACGGAATTCCACCAGTTTCGGAACTTTGTAGCCTGTCAGATGACGACGGCAAAAAGTAACCAGCGCTTCATCGGTTAACGAAGCATCCTTCTTCACCACAAAGATTTTTACCGCCTCACCGCTACTGCCCGACGGTACGCCGACGGCAGCCACTTCCTGAACGCCGGGGTGCTGCATGACGACATCTTCAATTTCGTTCGGATAAACGTTAAAACCCGACACCAGAATCATATCTTTCTTACGATCGACAATACGCAGGAAGCCTTCGTCGTCCATTACTGCGATATCACCCGTGTGCAACCAGCCATTTTTGACAATTTCATCGGTCGCATCCGGGCGCTGCCAGTAGCCCAACATCACCTGCGGTCCTTTAACACACAGTTCGCCCGGCTCTCCCGGCGGAACCTCATTGTCGTCATCATCCACCAGTTTGACCTCGGTAGACGGAACTGGTAACCCGATACTGCCGCTATGATAGTCGATATCGTGCGGGTTAACGCTTACCAGTGGAGCACATTCGGTCAGACCATAACCTTCCAGCAGATATTGGCCGGTCAGCTTCACCCAGCGTTCTGCCACCGCCTGCTGAACGGGCATTCCGCCCCCTGCAGACAGGTGCAACGACGAAAAGTCCAGTTGCTGGAACTCTTTGTTATTCAGCAACGCGTTAAACAACGTATTGACGCCGGTCATCGCGGTAAACGGGTATTTTGCCAGTTCTTTCACCAGCCCCGGAATATCACGCGGGTTAGTGATCAGCAGGTTTTGCCCACCCAGTTCAATAAACAGCAGGCAGTTCATGGTGAGCGCGAAAATGTGATACAGCGGTAGCGCCGTCACCACCAGCTCTTTACCCGGATGCAGCAATGGTCCGTAAGTGGCGTTAACCTGCTCCAGGTTAGCCAGCATGTTACGGTGCGTAAGCATTGCGCCTTTCGCCACGCCGGTGGTACCACCGGTATACTGCAGAAAAGCCAAATCTTCAGACACGACTTCCGGCTTTACATACTGCATGCGGTAGCCGTTTTGCAGCGCACTGCGAAATGAGATGGCATCCGGCAGGTGATATTTTGGCACCAGACGCTTGATATACTTCACGACGAAGTTAACCAGCGTCCCTTTCGCGGTCGACAACTGATCGCCCATACGCGTCAGAATCACGTGTTGAACCGAGGTCTTATCGACCACTTTCTCCAGCGTGTGAGCAAAGTTAGAGACGATGACGATCGCCGACGCACCGCTATCGTTGAGCTGATGCTCCAGCTCGCGTGGCGTGTACAGCGGGTTAACGTTCACCACAATCATGCCGGCACGTAAAATCCCAAACAGTGCAACAGGATATTGCAACAGGTTGGGCATCATCAGTGCCACGCGATCGCCCTTTTTCAGTCCAAGTCCTTGTTGCAAATAAGCCGCAAATGCCCGACTGCGCTCTTCGAGCTTGCGGAAGGTCATCACCTCCCCCATGTTCATAAACGCAGGCTGATCGGCATAGCGCCTTACTGAGTGTTCGAAGAGTTCCACCAGGGATTGATAACGGTCAGGATTGATCTCCGCGGGAACACCTGCGGGATAACGGTTAAGCCAAACCTTTTTCAATACATCACCTCTAAAATGCGTATTCGTCGTCATCACAACCCCAGACAATAAACAAACTGTTAACATAATATTAACTCAGCGTACCAGTTTGTTTATTACACAACGACAAGGTTGCGAAGCACGTCACTATTTATTTTTCTTATATCCACGTTAATGCAGAAACAGCGGACGAGCCGCTGTTTCTTTTACCATTAAAACAAAGAGTTACTCTGTTACTATCGTCTGAACCTGTGCGGGGCCGGGATTGTACCATCCCCATCCGCCGTAGCCACCGTAAGGCCAGCCACGCGCACCGTAGAACCAGGGGTCAATCGGCTGCGGAGGCATCACAATCTGCTGGGTAATATGCCAGCGTTTATAACCAGTTACCTGCATCAGCATGAACTTATACGGTGTACTACCAATTTTTCCGTCCACTGTTCCGCTAATGGGTCCGACTACAGTGACCAGTTGACCACGAAAATCTACCGGGTCGAGGAAGCCGTTAACATCGGCATAAATCCGCCCGCGTGACGCTTCGCCCAGAATCGGTCGTGCCCCGCTATCGAGCGGCATAGTGGCGATCTCCAGTCGGGATTTCCCCTGCTGGTTTTGAATATCCACCACCTTACCGCCAAAACGTGCTTCTTGTCCGACGTACAACTGCGGCGCATTCATCACCCGCACCAGATCCTGCTGCGGTGTCGGGCTCGAACCTTTAATCGCATCCGGGATGGTGACACAGCCGCTTAGCGATAACGCCAATACGCCTGCCAGTACACCTTTCATTAACTGCTTTTGGACCACCATGTTGCGACTCCCTTTTCTTAGCGCCTGCCCCGGCACGTTCAGACAACAGCACATCGGCGGCTGTTCGTATTAACCGGGGGATTTACTACTAAGATTCATTCTTTACCAGGAAGTTTCTTCCACGCCACGGTGTTACGTAAATAAACCGGTTCAGCATGTTCAACAGCCACGGTCTTGCCACATGCCAGCATTTGCGTCGCGACAGGCAGCATATCTTCTGCCGCTGGAAGCAATACGTCGCCATCGTTCAGCGTCAGACCACTGTCTTTGCCGAGTTCAGGCCAGGCTGGCCAGCCCGTGCCAACGGTTAGCCAGTCGCCAGAAAGCTGCAGCAGGCGATCGTGTACCTGCTCCGGCGTTAGCACCGCTTCTGTCTCTTCGCCGTGCCAGATGCCATCATCATCACGCTGGTATTCAGCCCAGTAAACTTCACCCATACGAGCATCAATCGCTGCCAGCACGCGTGTCGCACCGGATTTACGCCAGGCACCCTGTGCCATTGTCATCAGAGTAGAAACCCCGATCATCGGTAAATTCGCCCCTAGCGCCAGCCCCTGAGCGATACCAATACCGATGCGTACACCAGTGAAACTGCCGGGGCCGCGACCAAATGCCAGGGCATCAATATCGGTGAGCGTTAAATCGCCTGCAGCCAGGATCTCCTGGACCATCGGCAAAATTCGTTGGGTATGTTCTCGTGGGCAAAGCTCGAAGTGAGCCTTGATAGTACCGTCATTCCACAGGGCAACAGAGCACGCCTCTGTGGCGGTATCGATAGCCAGAATTCGCATGGGTATTTGTGATCAGATCAATAAATTTGGCGCGCATCTTACCACACTCCGTAACAAATTACTCAGCCGATGGTATCGCAAGAAAGCGAACTGCACGCGCAATATCACGCGTGCGTGGCGCAGGCGGAAGGCTTGCCAGGAAGGTCGCGCCATAAGGTCGCATCACCAGGCGGTTATCACAAATCACCAGCACACCGCGATCGTCAGCATCACGGATCAGTCGCCCTACCCCCTGTTTCAGCGTGATAACCGCATCCGGGAGCTGAACCTCTTCGAAAGGATCGCCACCGCGCAGGCGGCAGTCTTCCATCCGCGCTTTTAACAGCGGATCGTCCGGGGAAGTAAATGGCAATTTATCGATAATCACCAGCGACAGCGTATCACCACGCACGTCTACCCCTTCCCAGAAACTACTGGTGGCAACCAGCAAGGCATTCCCTGCACTGACAAACTGTTGCAGCAGTTGCCCTTTACTGGTTTCGCCCTGTAAAAGTACGGGAAGCGTCATGGTGGCACGGAATTGCTCTGCCAGATCGCGCATCATTGCATGCGAGGTACACAGCATAAAGCAGCGCCCGTTGTTCGCTTCAATAATAGGGCGCAACATAGCAGCCAGTTGACGCGCCGCGCCAGGCTGGTTGGTTTGCGGCAGATTGCGTGGTACGCACAGCAGTGCCTGACGCGTGTAATCAAAGGGGCTCGGCAGCAGCATCGACTCTGCTTCATCAATGCCTAACCGCGCCGTAAAATGGTGAAGATCGTCGTTTACCGACAATGTCGCGGAGGTGAATATCCAGCACCCCGGCTTTTGTTCCATCACTTCTTTGAATTTGTCGGCCACAGTAAGCGGCGTCAATGCGAGCGTAAAATGCCGGGACGTACATTCATACCAGTAACTGAATCCTGGCTGATTGATCTCTTTCAGGCGTTTTAATCGGGCACGGTACAGCGTGGCGCGCTCAAACGCGGCATCCAGCAGCGCAGAGCGCCCGAGGGACAATTTCGCCACGTCGTAGCACAGCTCAAGGGTGTCATCAAGAAGTAGAAACGCCCGTTGCACACGTTGGTCAGCCAACAGCTCTCGGAGGTTTCCGCGATAGCCGGGCTCGCCGAGCTGTAAGCGAAAGTCCTGCGCGCTTTGTGCCAGACGATCAGCGCATTTTTGTAGCTGTTGTGTGTCTTTCAATTCTGTGCGATACGCAATCGTAATGTCTTTCGCCAGGTCGAGTAGTTGTCGGCTGGAAAGTGATTGACCAAAGTACTGGCTGGCGATATCCGGTAGCTGATGGGCTTCATCGAAGATCATCACATCTGCCTCGGGGATTAATTCACCAAATCCACTCTCTTTCACCACCATATCGGCGAGAAACAGATGGTGGTTGACCACCACCACATCTGCATCCATTGCTTTTTTACGGGCTTTGACGACGAAGCACTCTTTATACAGCGGGCAGTCGCTACCCAGGCAGTTATCGTTAGTGCTGGTCACCAGTGGCCAGGCCTGTGAATCTTCCGCCACGCTGACACAGGTGCTGATATCCCCATCAAGCGTTTGATTTGACCATGAGCGCAGCAGTATGACATCGCTTAACGTTTGTACCGGCAGATCGCCCCCCGCCAGCGCCTGCTGTTCGAGGCGTTCCAGACACAGGTAGTTGGAGCGCCCTTTTAGCAACGCCAGCTTACCGGTGAATTTCAGTGCTTTGGCAACGGTGGGAAGATCGCGACTGTAGAGCTGATCCTGCAACGCTTTCGATCCCGTCGACACGATCACTTTCTTTCCAGCGCGAAGCGCCGGGGCGAGATAAGCGTATGTTTTACCTGTGCCAGTGCCGGCTTCTACAACAAGCGGTTGTGATTTTTCAATGGCATGGCTGACAGCAATTGCCATCTGTCGCTGTGGTTCACGCGGTTTAAAACCCGGTATCGCTTTAGCCAATTGACCGTCTGCTGCAAAATCGTCCGTCACACTGCCCCCTGTTCATTTGAACAGGGATTATGTCAGGCCGGCGGGTCTTTCGCCAGTTGAAGAGGTGACGCGGGCGCAACATTATGGCAGTCTTGGCGCAATCTGAAGCCCATGAAGAAAAATGTAAATAAGGAATGATTTATGACGATTGTGCGCATTGATGCCGAAGCACGTTGGTCTGACGTGGTTATCCATAACAACACGTTGTACTACACCGGCGTACCGGAGAACCTGGATGCAGATGCCTTTGAACAAACTGCAAATACGCTGGCACAAATTGATGCAGTGCTGGAAAAACAGGGTAGCAACAAGTCACGAATCCTTGATGCCACCCTTTTTCTGGCAGACAAAAGTGATTTTGCCGCAATGAATAAAGCCTGGGATGCGTGGGTCGTTGCCGGTCACGCGCCGGTACGTTGTACGGTACAGGCCGGGTTGATGAACCCGAAATACAAAGTCGAGATCAAGATTATCGCTGCGGTTTAAGCAGCGTTACTCGTCTTCATCTTCAAAACGCGCCACGATCCGTTCACCGGTATGGCTGGCGCGTAGCTCTTCAGCAACCAGAGCAATCGCCTGTCCGCTGCTCATCCCCTGCGACATCAGTTCCTGAATACGCTCTACTGCTTTTTGCTGCTGCTCATGACTGAGTGAAGGTAAACCTGCAAACATTGTTAACTCCTGCTAAATTGTCTGCGCTAATTATTTCATGCTACCGGGCAGTTAGCCAGTAGAGTAGCAACGAGTCAGGACTGATGAAGACGTTATCTCCCGCAGTAATCACATTACCCTGGTGTCAGGACGCCGCTGAACGCTATTTTTCGACCTTAAGCCAGCATCCGTGGGCGATGCTGTTACATTCAGGTCATGCCGATCATCCGCATAACCGTTTTGATATTCTGGTCGCCGACCCCTTAGCGACGCTGGTCACGCGTGCTCAGGAGACTGTGGTCAAGGACAGGCAAGGCATTTTGCGCACGCCTGATGACCCGATGACAGTATTACATTCAACGCTAACCGCCCTGGCTATTCAGCCTGAATATCATCCCGACTTGCCGTTCCAGGGCGGCGCACTGGGTCTGTTTGGCTACGATCTGGGCCGCCGCTTTGAATCGCTGCCGAATATCGCCGAATGCGATATCGCCCTGCCGGATATGGCCGTCGGTATCTATGACTGGGCGTTGATTGTCGATCACCAGCTACAAACTGTATCACTGCTTAGCCATAGCGATGTGCATGCCCGTCTGGCGTGGCTCGAAGATCAACTGCCGCCTGTACGCGAGCCCTTTACATTAACGTCGGTATGGCGCTCGAATATGAGCCGTGCGCAATACGGCGAAAAGTTTCGTCAGGTGCAGCACTATCTGCACAGCGGCGACTGCTATCAGGTCAACCTGGCCCAACGTTTTCAGGCACAGTATCAGGGCGATGAATGGCAAGCGTTTGTGCAGCTCAATCGCGCCAACCGCGCACCATTCAGTGCGTTTATACGCCTGGAAGACGGGGCGATCCTCAGCCTGTCGCCGGAGCGCTTTATCCAACTGGAAAATCAGCATATCCAGACGCGCCCCATCAAAGGCACGCTACCCAGACTGGACGATCCTGATGCCGATCGCCAGCAAGCCGACAAGCTGGCAAATTCACCAAAGGATCGGGCGGAAAACCTGATGATCGTCGATTTGATGCGTAACGATATCGGACGCGTCGCCGTTCCAGGCTCGGTTAAGGTTCCGGAACTGTTTGTGGTTGAACCCTTCCCGGCCGTACATCATCTGGTCAGTACCATCACCGCACGTTTGCCACAGACGCTGCACGCGACCGATCTATTACGTGCAGCCTTCCCTGGTGGCTCCATTACGGGCGCACCAAAAGTGCGGGCAATGGAAATTATTGATGAGCTGGAGCCACAACGTCGTAACGCCTGGTGCGGCAGCATCGGTTATCTGAGCTTTTGCGGCAATATGGATACCAGTATCACCATTCGCACCCTGACAGCGACCGGCGGGCAGTTGTACTGTTCAGCTGGCGGCGGCATTGTAGCGGACAGTCAGGAAGACGCGGAATATCAGGAAACATTTGATAAAGTGAATCGTATTTTGCATCAACTGGAGAACTGACACGTGGAAAACAGCAGCCTGACGCTTGATGATTTTTTATCGCGTTTTCAACTCCTGCGCCCGCAGGTAAATCATGATGCGCTAAACCAACGCCAGGCCGCCGTACTGATCCCTATCGTCCGTCGCCCGCAGCCAGGGTTGCTATTAACTCAGCGCTCCGTTCATTTGCGAAAACATGCCGGGCAGGTCGCTTTTCCCGGGGGCGCGGTGGACAGCAGCGATGCTTCGCTGGTTGCCGCCGCACTGCGTGAGGCCGAGGAAGAAGTCGCAATTCCGCCTTCATCCGTTGAGGTCATTGGCGTACTGCCGCCGGTTGATAGTGTGACCGGGTTCCAGGTCACACCGGTGGTGGGTATCATCCCGCCCAATTTACCGTATCGAGCCAGTGAAGATGAGGTTTCAGCGGTGTTTGAAATGCCGTTGGCGCAAGCCCTGCATTTAGGTCGTTACCATCCCCTCGATATCTACCGTCGTGGCGATTCACATCGTGTGTGGCTTTCCTGGTATGAACACTATTTCGTCTGGGGAATGACCGCCGGAATAATTCGTGAGCTGGCGCTGCAAATTGGCGTGAAGCCCTGACTATACTTATCTTTACGCACACCATAGACAACTTGAAACTCAAGTCACAACATTAGTAAAACCGCGGTTATCTATTAGTTTAATTCATGTGAATAGTTAAGCCGATCGCCGCGTTCCCTCTTACACTATGCGCAGTTATAACATCGTTACTGGAAAGCCCAGTCGCCCTGTAGGAGTATTATCGTGATTAGTCTATTCGACATGTTTAAGGTGGGGATTGGTCCCTCATCTTCCCATACCGTAGGGCCTATGAAGGCGGGTAAACAGTTCGTCGATGACCTGGTCGAAAAAGGATTACTGGACAGCGTTACCCGTGTTGCCGTCGACGTGTATGGTTCACTGTCGCTCACGGGTAAAGGTCACCACACCGATATCGCCATTATTATGGGTCTGGCGGGCAATGAGCCTGCTACCGTTGACATTGACAGCATCCCCGGATTTATCCGCGATGTAGAAGCGCGTGGACGCCTGCTGCTTGCACAGGGTCAACACGAAGTGGATTTCCCACAGAATGACGGCATGCGTTTTCACAACGGCAATTTGCCGTTGCATGAAAACGGAATGCAGATCCATGCGTACAACGGCGAAACCGTCATTTACAGCAAAACGTACTATTCCATTGGCGGTGGGTTCATCGTTGATGAAGAACATTTTGGCCAGGATGCACCGAATGAGGTCAGCGTACCTTATCCGTTCAAATCCGCGACCAAAATGCTGGAATACTGCAACAGCACCGGTCTGTCTCTCTCTGGCATGGTGATGCAGAACGAACTCGCACTGCACAGCAAGAAAGAGATTGAAGATTACTTCGGCAACGTCTGGCAAACCATGCAGGCCTGTATCGATCGAGGGATGAACACCGAAGGCGTTCTGCCTGGACCGCTGCGCGTTCCTCGTCGTGCATCCGCCCTGCGTCGTATGTTGGTCTCCAGCGACAAGCTCTCCAACGATCCGATGAACGTGATCGACTGGGTGAACATGTTTGCGCTGGCCGTTAACGAAGAAAACGCTGCGGGTGGCCGCGTAGTAACAGCACCCACTAACGGTGCCTGCGGGATCGTGCCTGCCGTTCTGGCTTACTACGATCACTTTATTGAATCTGTCAGCCCGGATATCTACACCCGTTATTTCCTGGCGGCGGGGGCAATTGGTGCGTTGTACAAGATGAACGCCTCTATCTCTGGCGCCGAAGTAGGCTGTCAGGGTGAAGTCGGTGTGGCATGTTCCATGGCTGCTGCTGGTCTGGCTGAGCTACTGGGCGCGAGTCCGGAACAAGTTTGTGTGGCTGCCGAGATTGGTATGGAGCACAACCTGGGCTTAACCTGCGATCCGGTTGCCGGACAGGTGCAGGTTCCGTGCATTGAACGTAACGCTATTGCGTCCGTGAAGGCGATTAACGCCGCACGTATGGCAATGCGTCGTACCAGCGCACCGCGCGTCTCGCTGGATAAAGTCATCGAAACAATGTACGAAACAGGCAAAGATATGAATGCCAAATACCGCGAAACATCACGCGGTGGCCTGGCAATCAAAGTCCAGTGTGACTAATACTTAATTTTCGCCCATCTGCGACGGATGGGCGAATTTACCCCTTCTCGCTCGTCTACTGTAATTTTCCCCACTACACTTGCTCTGTTGCTGTTGGCTTCTGGGACCAACGGCTTATCGGGCGGCCCGCATGCAAACAGCACAACGGATCATTCAAAACTATCGCCGTAATCGCTTAATCGTCTGCACAATATGTGCACTACTGACGCTCATTCTCACATTAACGGTCCGATTTATTTCGGAGCGTAATATAAATCACCGTTACACCGTCACTTTTGCTAATCATGCCGTTGAAGCACTGGATGATGTGCTGCTCCCACTGCAGGCCGGGCGCGATATGCTGCTCCCGTTGATTGGTCTTCCCTGTTCTGTGGCGCGTTTACCCTTGAGCAAGCATGCTGCCAGACTACAAACAGTGCGCTCCATCAGTCTGATTCAGGGGGGGATTCTTTATTGCTCCAGTATCTTTGGCTATCGCAATGTGCCTATCCGCCAAATTCAACCTGAATTACCTAGCCGGGAGGCACAACTTCTGTTGTCCACCGACCATTCGCTGATTAAAGGTAGTCCTATTCTGACGCAGTGGTATCCGGCCTCCGCGGATGGCGAAAATGGGGTGGTGGAAATCGTCAATATTGATTTATTGTCGACCATGCTGCTGGAACCCCAACCACCGCAAATCACCAACGCCAGTTTAACCGTCGGTAACCGCCACCTGCTCTACGGACAAGGTGTTGTCGAGACCTTGCCTGCACTGAACGATGAAAAACGTTATCAGCTTTCATCGCAACATTTCCCCTTCACGATCAGCGTCACCGGCCCAGGTGCCAGTGAATTGGCGATCAAACATCTGCCGACACAACTACCGCTGGCAGTGATCCTGAGCCTGTTGGTGGGATATCTTGCCTGGCTGGCAACCGCCAGCAGGATGAGTTTTTCCTGGGAGATTAATCTGGCTCTCGCGGCGCACGAGTTCGAGTTGTTTTGTCAGCCACTGCTGAACGCACAGACCCAGCAATGTATGGGTGTAGAAATTCTGTTACGCTGGAACAACCCGCGCCAAGGCTGGATTTCGCCGGAAGTGTTTATTCCTATCGCCGAAGAGCACAACCTGATCGTCCCCCTTACCCGTCATGTCATCGCAGAAACCATTCAGCAACGACACGTTTTTCCGATGAGTAGTCAGTTTCATATCGGTATCAATGTTGCCGCCAGCCATTTCCGCCACGGTACGCTGTTAAAAGACCTCAATCAGTACTGGTTCAGCCAGCATCCCATCCAGCAACTGGTTATTGAATTGACCGAACGCGATGCCTTACTGGATGTGGATTATCGGATCGTGCGCGAGTTGAATCGCCTCGGCGTTAAGCTGGCGATTGACGATTTTGGTACCGGAAACAGTTCGCTCTCCTGGCTGGAAAAATTGCGCCCGGATGTGCTGAAAATTGATAAATCATTTACTTCGGCGATCGGAACCGACGCCGTGAATTCAACCGTCACAGACATCATTATCGCGCTGGGAAAAAGGCTGAATATCGAACTGGTGGCTGAAGGCGTAGAAACGCAGGCACAGGCGCAGCATTTACGCCGTCATGGCGTACATATCTTGCAGGGTTTTTTGTATGCGAAACCGATGCCGCTTCGTGATTTTCCCAAATGGCTGGCGGGCAGTACACCACCACCCGCCAGACATAACGGGCGCCATATCATGCCCATTATGCCGTTTCGCTAACCCCGCTTACTCGTCTTCGTCGTGAGCGGGTTGTTCTTTAACAATGCGAACTAAATCCACACGATAGTCATTGGCTTCGACAATCGTAATGCTCAGCGGTGCGACCTCAATAACATCGCCTACACGCGGGATGTGACCGTTAGCCGCAATCACCAGCCCAGCTACGGTGGCGATGTCTTCGTCCTCATCCACCAGCGTATCCACATCCAGCGCCTGTTGTAGCGCGTGCAGATCGGTTCCCCCTTTCACCAACCAGCCACCGGCGTCAGCAATGATTTCAGGGGTTTCATCAGCATCCGGGAACTCACCAGCGATCGCTTCTAATACGTCCAGCGGTGTTACCAGCCCCTGCACCACACCAAATTCGTTAGTAACGATGACAAAGCTACCGCGGGCACGACGCAGCACGCCTAGCAGATTAATCGGGTCCAGCGTTTCCGGGACGACAATTGCCGGCGAGGCAGACGCAATCGCTGCAACATCCACACCATCTTCCAGCGCCACCAGCAGCTCTTTAGCACGCACGATACCGATAATTTCATCAAGCTCGCCACGACACACCGGGAACAGGCTGTGTGGAGAAGAAAGCAACTGTTCGCGAATTTCCGCTACGCTCAGATCGGCGTCGACCCAACTAATTTCACCACGAGGTGTCATGATGCCGCGTAATGAACGGGATGCCAGTGAGAGAACACCGTTGATCATATAGCGTTCTTCTTCCACAAACGCGCCTTCCGGGACCGGAACGGGCACCGGATTGTCGGATTCCATCTGCACGCTGGCCTGACGTTTACCCCCCATCAGACGCAAGATTGCATCCGCAGTACGCGCACGAAGCGGCAGTGTCGACTGGTGGCGAATAAAGTTACGACGGGCAATCTGGTTAAACAGTTCGATAATAATTGAGAAGCCAATCGCCGCGTACAGATAACCTTTCGGAATATGGAAGCCAAACCCTTCGGCAACCAGGCTCAAACCGATCATCAGCAGGAAGCTCAGACACAGCACCACAACCGTCGGATGTTGGTTTACAAATCGCGTCAGCGGCTTCGACGCCAGCAGCATCACCGCCATCGCAATAACCACCGCCGCCATCATCACCGGCAGATGGTTGACCATACCGACAGCAGTAATGACCGCATCCAGTGAGAACACCGCATCCAGGATAACAATCTGCGTCACCACGACCCAGAAACTCGCATAGCCTTTTGACTGCCCGGTATCGTGTTCACGGTTTTCCAGCCGCTCATGCAGCTCTGTCGTAGCCTTGAACAAGAGGAAGATACCCCCCAGCAGCATAATCAGATCGCGCCCTGAGAACGCATAGTCCATTACCGTAAACAGCGGTTTTGTCAGCGTCACCATCCACGAAATAACAGACAGCAGGCCCAGACGCATAATCAGCGCCAGTGACAAACCAATGAGACGCGCTTTATCTCGCTGTTTCGGTGGCAGCTTATCGGCAAGAATTGCAATGAAGACCAGGTTATCGATACCCAGAACAATTTCGAGAACAACAAGCGTGAGCAAACCCACCCAAATCTGCGGGTCCATTAAGAGTTCCATGACAAGCTCCTGCTTAAGGAATGATCAAACTGCGCCCTGAACATCTCAGGCGTTAAAGCAATATGCAGATAAAGTTTGTGGCAAAAAGTGCCAAACTGACAGGCTTGATACAGCCTAAAGGTGAAATGACGTCGGTGACGATCCATATGGTGGGCTACTGCCCTATACTCCTGAGTAATTAAACAGATGCTAAACATAACAGAGACAACTGGTTTTTAGCAAAGATTTACCTTCCTTTGCAATAAGTTGTTTCGGAGATATTTCACCCTTCGAAATTTCTTATGATCGGAAGTTAAATTACGGATCTTCATCACATAAAATATTTTTTTCGATATCTAAAATAATTCACGAAAATCATAGGTTTTTCTTTGTAACCCTTATCTGAATCGATTCGATTGCGGACGAGCGATTCAAAATGCATCTTCACGTTGATGTGTTAACGATAATAAAGGAGGTAGCAAGTGACCATTGCTATTGTAATAGGCACACATGGTTGGGCTGCAGAGCAGTTACTTAAAACAGCAGAGATGTTGTTAGGCGAGCAGGAAAACGTCGGCTGGATCGATTTCGTTCCAGGCGAAAATGCCGAAACGCTGATTGAAAAGTATAACGCTCAGTTAGCAAAACTGGATACCAGTAAAGGCGTGCTGTTTCTCGTTGACACATGGGGAGGCAGCCCGTTTAACGCTGCAAGCCGCATTGTCGTCGATAAAGAGCATTACGAAGTTATCGCAGGCGTGAACATTCCCATGCTGGTAGAAACCTTCATGGCGCGTGACGACAACCCCAGCTTCGACGAATTAGTCGCACTGGCGGTTGAAACGGGTAGCGAAGGCGTAAAAGCGCTGAAAGCAAAACCTGTTGAAAAAGCCGCACCTGCCCCCGTCGCAGCACCTAAAGCAGCGGCACCCGCGAAACCGATGGGCCCGAACGACTATATGCAGATCGGCCTCGCGCGTATTGATGACCGTTTAATCCACGGTCAGGTGGCAACCCGCTGGACCAAAGAAACAAACGTAACGCGCATTATTGTCGTCAGCGATGAAGTCGCTGCTGATACCGTGCGTAAGACGTTGCTGACTCAGGTCGCACCGCCAGGTGTTACAGCACACGTGGTTGATGTCGCGAAAATGATCCGCGTCTATAACAACCCGAAATACGCTGGTGAGCGTGTAATGCTGCTATTCACCAACCCTACCGATGTAGAACGCATCGTCGAAGGTGGCGTAAAAATTACCTCTGTTAACATTGGCGGCATGGCATTCCGCCAGGGTAAAACGCAGGTAAACAACGCGATTTCGGTGGATGAAAAAGACATCGAAGCCTTCAAGAAACTCAACGAACGCGGTATTGAGCTCGAAGCCCGTAAGGTTTCTACCGATCAGAAACTGAAAATGATGGATTTGATTGCCAAGGCGAAATAACCACCTGGCATTTACTTAGTTTTCACACTTAAGTCTGTATAGCAATAGGAGAAGTACAATGGAGATTACCACTCTTCAGATTGTGCTGGTGTTCATCGTCGCATGTATCGCGGGTATGGAGTCGGTACTCGATGAATTTCAGTTCCACCGTCCATTGGTGGCCTGTACGCTGATTGGTGCCGTTCTCGGGGATATGAAAACCGGTATTATCATCGGTGGTACCCTGGAAATGATCGCTCTGGGCTGGATGAACATCGGTGCTGCGGTTGCGCCTGATGCCGCGCTGGCTTCCATTATCTCTACCGTTCTGGTTATTGCCGGTCACCAAAGTATCGGTGCTGGTATCGCGCTGGCTATCCCGCTGGCAGCAGCAGGCCAGGTTCTGACCATTATCGTTCGTACCATCACCGTAGCCTTCCAGCACGCGGCGGATAAGGCGGCCGAAAACGGCAACCTGACGGCGCTCTCCTGGCTGCACGTTTCCTCCCTGTTCCTGCAGGCTATGCGTATCGCTATCCCGGCGGTAATCGTAGCGATTTCTGTCGGTACCAGTGAAGTTCAGAGCATGCTGAACGCGATTCCGGAAGTCGTTACCGGCGGCCTGAATATTGCGGGTGGCATGATCGTCGTGGTCGGTTATGCGATGGTCATCAATATGATGCGCGCAGGCTACCTGATGCCGTTCTTCTACCTTGGCTTCGTCACCGCGGCATTTACTAACTTCAACCTGGTTGCTCTGGGTGTGATTGGTGCCGTAATGGCCATCCTCTACATTCAGCTGAGCCCGAAATATAACCGCGTAGCCGGTGCGCCAGTACAGGCGGCGGGTAACAACGATCTTGATAACGAACTGGACTAGCAGGTGAGCGAAATGGTTGATATGACTAAAACTACCACCGAGAAAAAACTCACTCCGAGTGACATTCGTGGCGTGTTCATTCGTTCTAACCTGTTTCAGGGTTCATGGAACTTCGAACGTATGCAGGCGCTGGGCTTCTGTTTCTCCATGGTACCGGCTATCCGCCGCTTGTACCCGGAAAACAACGACGCACGTAAGCAGGCTATTAAGCGTCACCTGGAATTCTTTAACACCCATCCTTATGTAGCGGCACCGGTTTTGGGCGTTACACTGGCAATGGAAGAACAGCGTGCGAATGGCGCAGAGATTGATGATGGTGCTATCAACGGTATCAAAGTTGGTCTGATGGGGCCACTGGCAGGCGTAGGTGACCCGATTTTCTGGGGTACAGTGCGCCCGGTATTCGCCGCGCTCGGCGCGGGCATCGCAATGAGCGGTAGTCTGCTTGGGCCTTTGCTGTTCTTCATCCTGTTTAACCTGGTACGTCTGGCAACCCGTTATTACGGTGTAGCATATGGCTACCGTAAAGGTGTCGATATCGTTAAAGATATGGGCGGCGGCTTCCTGCAGAAATTGACTGAGGGGGCGTCAATCCTCGGTCTGTTTGTTATGGGGGCCTTGGTTAACAAGTGGACACATGTGAATATCCCACTGGTGGTTTCCACTATCACCGGTCAGGATGGCCAGACGCGTGTGACCACCGTGCAGACAATCCTTGACCAGCTGATGCCGGGCCTGGTTCCTCTGCTGCTGACCTTCGCCTGTATGTGGCTTCTGCGTAAGAAAGTAAACCCGCTGTGGATCATCGTTGGTTTCTTCATCATCGGTATTGCGGGCTACGCTGTCGGCCTGCTCGGCCTGTAAGACTGTTGTAAATCACCGGGGGCTTGCCCCCGGTTTTTCTATTTAGAGGGCTGAGGATTCATGACTATCACGGACCTGGTGCTGGTTCTTTTTATCTTATCGCTGCTGGCGTATGCCATTTACGATCAGTTCATCATGCCCCGCCGTAATGGCCCCACTCTACTTACTGTTGCCCTGCTTCCACGCAGTCGAGTCGACAGCGTTATCTTCATAGGCTTGATTGTTATTCTGATCTACAACAACATCACCAGCCACGGAGCACAATTCACCACATGGTTATTATGTGCACTGGTGTTAATGGGGTTGTATCTGTTCTGGATCCGTACGCCCAAAATTATTTTCAAACAAAAAGGTTTTTTCTTCGCCAATGTCTGGATTGAATATAACCGGATTAAAGAGATGAATTTATCAGAAGATGGTGTACTGGTGATGCAATTAGAGCAGAGACGATTGCTTATCCGCGTACGAAATATAGACGACCTGGAGAAGATATATAAACTTCTCATTTCAAACCAATAACTTACAAATATAGCCTGAACTATGTTTTTTATATCTCAGTGAAAAACAAACATAGCTAAGGCTATATCCCCCCCGCCCATATGTTATTTAACTT